>JAJZSS010000264.1 GCA_021849525.1 Chloroflexota bacterium | reverse complement strand
CCGATCTGCGCAAAGCTGTGATCGAACAGGTTGGTATGATCGATGCTCGCTTCTTCTATTACTGGGAGGAGACCGAATGGTGCCTGCGGGCACGTGAAGCCGGATGGAAAATTTTTCATCATCCCCAGGCGCACCTGTGGCACAAAGGTGTGCAGCGGGATTACAGCCCAGGACCCAATGTTACCTACTACAGCACCCGGAACCGCCTGTTAATGCTTTCGTCACACCATGCCCCGCTGACCGTTCATATCGCTACCTGGCTGGAACTGCTCCGCCGGCTCATCTCCTGGACGGTTAAACCGAGATGGCGAGAGATGCGGGATCACAGGAACGCCCTATGGCAGGGCATGAGCGATTTTCTGCGTAAACGCTGGGGCATGCGTCCAGTTTAATATGCACATTCTTTTTCTCTCACGCTGGCAGCCTTTCCCGCCGAATAATGGATCGAAACTGCGCATCTACAACCTGTTGAAATTGATTAGCCAGGTGCATCAGGTTACTCTTTTGAGCTTTCGTGACGCAGCCGAGAGTATTCCTACCCCTGATGGTGATCTATCCAACCTGGTTGATTTTCAAACTATACCTTATAAACCATTCGAGCCGGACAATTGGCGCTCGCGTTTGGGTTTCTTCAGCGTGCAGCCGAGATTTGTAACCGACACTTATTCCCAGGCAATGCAGGCTGCGATTATCGATGTACTGCAACGCTCAAAAATAGACCTGGTGATCGCCTCTCAGATCGATATGGCGATGTACCGCCCCGTTTTCCAGCACCTTCCAGCGCTCTTCGAGGAAGTTGAAATTGGGGTATTCACCCAGCGCGTGCAGGAGGCCGGAACCAACGTCAAACGCTGGCGGAACCGGCTTACCTGGTTGAAGCACCGCCGTTATGTGGAAAACCTGCTCAACGCTTATCAAATCAGCACGGTGGTCTCCGAGCAAGAAGCTCGTTTATTGCAGTCTGCGGTTTGCCAAAAACAAAACATTCGTGTCATCCCTAACTGCGTGAATTTAAGCGAATATGAGGCGTTTCACACAGCGCCAGTTCCCCAACAAATGATATTTTGCGGCTCATTTCGCTACGAGCCGAACTACCAGGCGATGGAATGGTTTGTGGAGCAGGTGTTTCCGTTGGTGTTTGAAGCGTACCCAGGTGCTCGCCTGGTGATCACCGGCGATCCGGCCGGCAAAGATTTCTCCGAGCATCCAAACATCATCCAGACCGGCCTGGTACAGGATATCCGCCCCTGGGTAGCCCAATCCTGGATCAGCCTGGCGCCGATCCATGCCGGTGGAGGCACCCGGTTGAAAATCCTGGAGGCAATGGGATTAAAATCGGCGGTGGTTTCGACATCCAAAGGGGTGGAAGGGCTGGATGTCCAGGATGGCGAGCATCTCTTAATCGCTGACCATCCGGCTGATTTTGCCAGTGCGATCTGCCGTTTGTTCGAAGATACTCGGCTGAGGGACCGGCTGGTAACCAATGCTCACGCGCGGATTGCCGAAAAGTATGATTGGCAAAGACTCGCCCCCGAAATATTAAATATATTGGACAATATTACTACGAATTGATTGGGATGGTTTATAATACGTCTCGGAAACCGTAGAATTAATTATGCTCCGACAACAGTTTAGCAACACTTTGGGTTGGTTTACCCGCAACAAGAGTTTTGAAGCCTGGTTGCGAATTTTGATTCCGCCTATTGTGCTGATCCTGGTTGCCTTCCTGGCATTTGGCTCATCAAAAATGATCACGCTGGGTTTAATCGGGCTGTGTGTTGGGGTAGGAGCTCTGGTGCTTCTCTTACGGCACCTGCCGTTAGGGGTTGTTTTGTTGATCCCTGCCAGCCTGATCGTTCCCTTTACAGTGGGCACCGGGACAGGGACGAGCATTAATGCAACCATCTTGCTGCTGGGGTTAATCGCCGTTGCCTGGCTGATCGATCAGGTCGTGATCAAAAAAGAGCTGCGCCTGGCACGTTCTGTCACATTAACCCCGGTTCTGGCTTTTATCTTTATATCTTTCATCGGTTTCCTCTCCGGGCAGATTCCCTGGTTCCCTGCTATTCAGGGTGCGCCGATCACTTCCCAGATCGGCGGGTTGATCATCTTTCTAATTTCAGCCGCTGCCTTTTTAATCGTTGCCAATGTAATCAAAGAGCCGCGTTATCTGGAATATATGACCTGGCTTCTGCTCGGTATCGGCGCATTTTATATGCTGGGACGGATTTTACCCCGCCCATTTGAAGATTTTATCCGAGAACTATTCCCCATCGGCTCCGATGCCAGTTTGTTCTGGGTCTGGTTGACATCAATGGCCGCTGCCCAGGCATTGTTCAATACCAGACTGACCCGTAATTTCCGAGTTGCTCTTGGTGCACTGGTCATTGCCGCGATCTATATCAGCCTGGTCAAAAATTATGATTGGAAATCGGGCTGGATGCCTGCCCTGGTCAGCCTGTTTGTCGTTATCTGGATCGGTGCGCCGCGCTTCCGAATTTTTGCCTTTCTTGGATTGATCATAGTCGTATTAGCCAATTTTACAAATGTTACTTCCGCCCTGACTGGACAGGAAGATTACAGCATTTCTACGCGCTCCGAAGCCTGGAAAATCGTATTGGATATCTCGAAGGTTAACCCAATTACAGGCCTGGGGTTTGCCAATTACTATTGGTACACACCGCTGTATGTAATCATGGGATACCGGGTTAAATTCAACTCGCATAATAATTATCTGGATTTACTGGCCCAAACCGGTGCGTTGGGTTTGCTGGTCTTTCTATGGTTGTCTGCCCGGTTAGGAATATTGGGTCGCGATTTACTCAGGATTGTCCCGCCGGGTTTTCACAAGGCGTATATCATTGGCGCGCTGGGTGGTTTGGCCGGTACTCTGGCGGCGGGAATGCTAGGGGATTGGTTTTTACCTTTTGTTTATAATGTCGGATTTGTGGGATTTCGCTCCAGTGTGTTTGCCTGGCTGTTCCTGGGTGGGCTGGTAGTATATGAGCAATTAGCCCGGCAAGCACGTAGCAGTGTCGACTTTACAACCGGCTGAGTTAGAGCCGGATCAGGATTTTTCGGAGGGACCATGGAGATCGAGCAAAAAATTAAAACTTATATCGCCCAGAATCTGATTTTTAGCGGCGATGAGTTTAAATATCCAGAAGATGCTTCCTTTCTTGAGGAAGGGATTGTCGATTCTTTAGGGGTGATGGAGCTGGTTTCTTTTGTCGAAGACCAGTTCGGGGTCGGCGTGGACGACCAGGATATCACGCCAGAAAACTTTGATTCGGTGGTGAAGCTCGCGGCTTATGTCCGGGGCAAGCTGAACGGCAAACATTAATTTCGTGTAGATTATTTTTCAAGGGTTATTATGCTGCCTTCTCCACCACCTTACCTGGTCCAAGATTTTCTTGAGCTCAGCGCCATGCGCTTACCGGATAAAATCGCCCTGGTATGCGACGGTAAGCGCCTGACCTACCTCGAAATTGATCGCATGGCAAATCGCCTGGCAAACGCACTGCGCGCCGGGGGGGTCCAGCGTGGGGATCGGGTGGTGATCTACCTGCCGAACTCAATCCCGGTTGTGGTTGGGATATTCGCGGCCCTTAAAGCCGGTGGCGTGTTCGTCGTTGTCAACCAATCGACCAAGCAGGATAAACTGGCTTATATTTTGAATAACAGCCGGGCAACCGCCATCCTGATGGACGGGCGTAAGCCGGATCTCGTAGACAGCCTGGTAGAGGCTGTACCCAGTCTCAAGTTGTTAATTCTGACAGGTGGCGCAGGGACAGTTGGACAAAGCGAGCCAAGCGACCAGGCTCCAGCCCTACTTAATTTTGAGCAGGCTCTGGAACAGTATCCGGACACGCGGCCGGCGCGCCAGAATATCGACCTTGACCTGGCATGCCTGATCTACACCTCCGGCAGCACTGGCGATCCGAAGGGAGTGATGTCAGATCACAGCAACATGATTTTTGCTGCCAGCTCGATTATTTCGTATATTAAAAATGTCGAGGATGATGTTGTTATCGACGTCCTGCCGCTGTCCTTCGACTATGGGCTGTATCAATTATTGATGGTCTTTAAGTTTGGCGGCACACTGGTCCTGGAGCGGTCATTTGCTTATCCAGCTGCCATTCTAAAACGCATGGTCGAAGAGCGCGTGACCGGCTTTCCAGGAGAT
>JAJZSS010000263.1 GCA_021849525.1 Chloroflexota bacterium | reverse complement strand
GCCTCGCTGGTGCGGCCTTTGGCGCGCGCTTCCAGGAATTTACCCAGCTTGATCAGGGTGATAATCACCGCCGAAGTCTCGAAATAGACGTGCCCGGGGATCAGCTTGAGTAATACGGCAATCGAATAGAAATAGGCCGCCGATGAGCCCATGGCGATCAGCACGTCCATATTGGCGGAGCGGTTGCGCAGGGCTTTGTAGGCGCCCACGTAATACTGGCTGCCGACGTAGAACTGGACCGGCGTCGCCAGGGCGAACATCAGCCAGTGGACCCAGTCGGCGTGCGCCCACATGCCAAACAGGCCCAGGTCGCGGCCCATGGCCAGGATGAACAAAGGTACGGTGAAAAGCAGGCCAACCAGCAGGAAATTACGCTGCTGCCTGATCTCAGCTTCACGCGCCAGGCGCTCGGCGTCTTCGGCCTCGCCGCCGGTCTCCACAGCCTCGAAGCCCGCCGCGGCCACTGCTTTGCGCAGGTCGGCCTGGCTGACCAGGGTGGGGATATAGCGGACACGGGCGCGCTCGCTGGCGTAGCTGACCTGGGCTTCCTGGACGCCTTCGAGGTTGGCCAGAGCTTTCTCCAGGCGGCGGGCATCGTTATCATCGCTCATACGGTGGATCAGCAGGTCGGCTTCGCCCATGGCGATATCGTATCCGGCGCGCTGGATGCGCCCGATGACCTGGTCCAGCCCGGTCAGGCTGGGGTCGAATTCGACCGTGGCCCGCTCGGAGGACAGGTTGACCACCGCCGTCTGCACGCCGGATTCTTTTTTCAGGTTGCGTTCAATGGTCGCCACGCAGTTGGCGCAGGTCATGCCCGTGACGGGCAGGGAGATTTGTTTGGATTCGGCCATGAGGGCTCCTTGATAAGGATAAAAACCAGTAAGAAAATTGGGCGGCAGGTTCCCCCACCGCCCGGAGATCTTCTCGAAGTATGCCGGGCGTGCTTACCGATCAGCAAGCCTTTCGCCCGTTGCTAGCAATAAACTTAAGCCGGCCAGTAAGGCGGGTTGAAAACCCGCCCACTATTATGCGGCCGGGTAGTTGATTTCGGCCAGCAGGGCCTTGATCTGCTCTTCGGTGGCGGGGGCTTCGAAGGTGATGGTGGCCTTCTTGGAAGGTGCGTCGGCGACGACTTCCGTGACGCCTGCCAGATCGCCCACTTCGGTCTTGATGGTGTGGACGCAGTGCATGCAGGAAATGTTGGGGATCGAATAAGTTACCGTGGTCATTGAAATTCTCCTGAAACTTTAAGATTATTTTATCGCCAGGCAGCCGGAGTTCAGGTGCGGCTGGCGGTTTCAAACACACTGCTGATCTCACGCAGCACACGCTCGCGCTCATCGGGGTCCTCGCCGCGCACCGCTGTGATCAGGCAGGAATTGAGGTGCTCATCCAGGATTTGCGAGCTGATCTTGTTCAGCGCCGCCTGGACAGCCTGGATCTGGCGGATGACGTCGATGCAGTATGCATCTTCATCCAACATCCGCTGGATGCCGCGGATGTGGCCTTCGACGGTTTTGAGACGCTGGGCAGCGTTTGCGTGTTTCATAAGCGAGTGCTCCTTCAACAACCCCCCCCAGGGGGGATGGGGTAAGAGTATTGTACAGTGAAAGGGAGAGGTTGTCAAGAGGATCAGCTTTGGAAATCTACGTTATAATTTCATTGAGGCAACCATGAACATCGAAGATATTCGCCTGAAAAAGAAGCAGCTCTATCAGATCGCCGCCAAATATGGGATCAAACAGGTTTCCATATTTGGCTCAGTTGCGCGCGGGGACAGCACAGAGATCAGCGATATCGATTTTTTGATTGATCTGGAAGAAAGTGCTTCCTTATTTGGAGTGGGAGGATTCCAATATGAGGCCCAGAACCTATTAGGGGTCGAAGTGGATGTGATCCCAACTTTTGTTTTACCCTCAATTGATGACCAAAAATTCGTCCAAACCATCCAGGCTGAGGCAATTAAGGTTTGAAAGACAAAAAACTGCTGGAAGACATTCTCAAAGCAATCGAATCAATTGAGGCATATGCTGTAGACAGCTTTGAAGTATTCCAAGAAGATTCGAAAACACAAGACGCGATTTTATATAATCTGATCATCATTGGCGAGGCAGCTAATCGTATTTCTGGAGAATTTCGAGAGAATTATCCAACAATCCCCTGGTCATCGATGATCGGCACCCGCAATATTATTGTGCATGGATATGATCAAGTAAGGTTACAGATCATCTGGGAGATTATCCAGCGCGATCTGTTGAATCTAAAAGCGAAGATCACCGAAGTCCTGGATATTTATTCTTATTAATGATTTGTGAAAGTTATGCGAAGCATCCATGATGTTTGCTGAGGCAAATCAGCATACCATTGGATAGACGAAATATGAGATACCCAAATCTATTTTTCGTCTCGGTTATGATGCTGATTTTTATTCTATATATCGGATATAAGCCTTGGATCAAGCCTAATGAATATTTGCTCTATTTCAACAAAAGAAGAAATAAGATCAATCGAAACACCAAACTACTACCAATTTCCATATCCAATATGTTTTTCAGGCTAAACCCAAAGGCGGATCTGTGGTGGATGAGATTTTCGATCGTCATCGGCTTATTAATGTGCACAATAGGTGTATTAGCCGCAATATTCGTTCCGTAATAGAAAGGTCAGTTTATAAATTCGCCTTGATGTGCCGTGTCAGCCTCACACTCAATCCCACACCCATAGCCACCAGATATGCCAGGGATGACGAGTACCTATCCTGCACTAAGTATCCCGGACCACTCCACTCCCTTTCTAAGCTTGACATTCTAATCAGGTTGCTGCATGATTGGAACTGGAAGTAAGGTTAATCCTAACCTCCAGATCTGATTCTCTCTCCCCCACCCTTCATCCTCTTCTCCACAACCGAGATCGACTTACCCCAGACTCTTCCTCCACACCGCATAGCGTGAAGCCAGGTGCACCCAGGGCGAGGAGAGTTTGCCCTGTACCTGCGCCTCCCGGATCACAGCCCGCAGCTCATCCGCATCCCGGAAGGGCGGGATTACCAGGCGCGCCTGGCCCAGCTCGAACAGGGCATGGGCATCCGAGCCGGCGGTGCCGGGCAGATCGTGCAGCCTGGCAAAGGTCTGGGCCTGCTCGTTATAGCCGGGGTGCATACAGCGGGCGTTGAAGACTTCGACCGCATCGATCAGGGGGACGATGGCTTCCAGGTCGGGCAGATCCCAGTGCCCGCCGCGCACAACATCGAAGGGATGGGAGACTGAGATGAAGGCGCCCTGCTGGCGTAATATTTCAATGGTTTGCAGCGCTTCCAGGCCGGGGGGAATCTGCTCCTGGACGAAAAAGGCCAGCAGCTCGCCCTGGCGGGTCATGATCTCCTCGCCGATGATCACCAGCTGCGGGTCGATGGCCTGGGCAGCGAGGGCGCCGGTGATCGAATTGTGGTCGGTGATCACCACCCTGTCCAGGCCCTTGTGCCGGGCGGCAGCTACCAGGTCGGCCGGGCGCGCAAGGCTGTCTTCGGAGACGAAAGTATGGCAGTGGGTCTCGATCTGCCACATCAGGCGGTCTCAGGGTCAATCTGATGGCTGGGCTCGTGGACGGTCTCGGCGCTGGATTCCAGGCGAAAGAGAGACGGGGTGAATGCCCAAACCAGCAGGCCGAGGCTGACGCCCAGCCACAGAGTGGCGAAGCGGATCAGCAGGGTGGCGGCAGCGGCCGTTTCGGCGGGGGTTCCGGCCAGCAAGGCCAGCATCCCGGCGATCGAAGCCTCGGCCGCGCCCAGCCCACCGGGCAGGCTGGAGACCGCCCCGACCAGGGTGGAAAACGACAGGATAAAAACCGCCAGGGAGGCCAGCTCCCAGCCGGGGGCTAAACCCAACCCCAGCAGGATCAGGTAAAAGCCGATCCCCTCCCCCAGCCAGGAAAGCGTGCCCAGCCCGACCGCCAGCAAGGCGGGCGCGGGCCGGAACAGGCGGTAGCTGCCTTCGTAGAACTGGCGCAAAGCCGGGACCATTTTCTTTACCACCGGCAGGCGCTCGCCCAGGTCCAGCGCCCAATATGCCAGCGGGCGCACTTGCAGGACGATCACCAGCCCACCCAGCAGGGCCAGCAGGACCAGGAAAGCGGGCCAGTACTGCGGATACGCCACCACGCCCAGGGTGGCCAGAG
Organism: Chloroflexota bacterium; assembly: GCA_021849525.1. GTDB lineage: Bacteria > Chloroflexota > Anaerolineae > Anaerolineales > UBA4823 > JAJZSS01. The sequence goes on along the minus strand of JAJZSS010000263.1, from coordinate 14 downwards.
CCAGCACCGCCAGC
>JAJZSS010000262.1 GCA_021849525.1 Chloroflexota bacterium | reverse complement strand
TCTGGAGATCGATCACCAGGTAAGCGACTGCCCGGCCTGTAACTCGCGGTATTGTTAAATAACCATCCTTCACGAAAGGATTAAAACCTATGTCAAAACCAAGCGTAATTATCATCGGAGCCGGGTTCACGGGTGTAGCGACCGCTCATGACCTTGCTCTGCGCGGCTGTGATGTGACCGTTGTCGAGCGCGGTCCAATCGCCAATGGCACATCCGGTCGCACGCACGGCCTGCTGCACAGTGGTGGTCGTTATGCCGTCAAAGACCAGGAATCGGCGATTGAATGTATCGACGAGAACATGATCTTACGCAAGATTGTGCCCTCGGTAATCGAGCCTAATGGCGGCCTGTTCGTCGCTTTGAATGAAAAAGATGTGGCTTATGGTGAGGATTTCATCGCCGGCTGCGAGGCCTGCCATATCCCGATTGATGAATTGACCCCCAAACAAGCCCTGGATATGGAGCCAAACCTGAATCCGGGCGTGCTGGCAGCCTTTACCATTCCGGATGGCACGTTCGATCCCTTGCGCCTGGCATTATCCTTTGCCGCCACAGCCCGGAAACATGGCTCCAGATTCCTGCTCTATCACGAGGTGAAAGGCTTGCTGATGGATGGGCAGGGGAATGTGACCGGCGTCAAGGTTCTCGACTTGCCTGCGAATAAAGAGCTGGAGCTGCACGCCGATATGGTGGTCAATGCCACCGGAGCCTGGGTTGGTGAGATCACAGTGATGGCAGGCGCGCATGTTCCCATCCAGCCGACACCCGGGATCATGGTGGCTTTCGACCGGCGGATATCCCAACGCGTGATCAATCGCCTGTGCCCTCCGGCCGATGGCGATATTGTCTTACCACAGCGCCGGATGATGGTGATTGGGACAACATCATTCACCGCCGAAAATCTGGATTACATCCCGATAATTGATGAACAAATCGAACTGATGTTGGAGCGGGCATACGAATTGTCACCCGCCTTAAAATCGACTAAACTGCGCGGAATTTATAATGCGACCCGGCCCTTGATCGGGAGCGGCGCTCCCGGGCGGAGCGTTGCCCGCACCTTCAAGTGCTTTGACCACAAAGAGACCGATAATGTGGACGGCTTCGTCACCATCACCGGTGGCAAGGCGACCACGCTGCGCGCCATGGCTGAGAAGACCACCGATATCGTGCTCGGCAAGCTCGGCCTGAATATCCCCTGCCAGACGATGGACTACCCGCTGATCTCCTACCGGGAGTTCTACGCTTTGAACAACTAAGGAGAGCACACAATGGCTGAAAAATGGAATATTACCCTGGTGATCCGTCGCCAGAAACAGGGCCAACCACCTTTCGATCAAGAATTCAAAATGGAGGCCAACCCGGATGAAAATGTGATCGACCTGGTGGAGCGGGTCTGGGCTTTCCATGATAAAACGCTGAATTACGCCCATGCCTGCCATCACTCCACCTGTGGGGCATGCGGCATGCGGGTAAACAACGTGGAGAAGCTCACCTGTATTACCCCGGTCCGCTCGGTTGTGGCCGATGGCGGTACTTTGCGAGTCGATCCGATGCGCAACTTCCCGGTCATCAGCGATCTCGCAGTGGATATGGGCGAGCTGTACCGGCGCATGGAGCTGGTAGGGCACCATCCGGTCAACTTGGACCGCAAAGAAGCCATCCAGTCGGAATTTCGCCCATCCGGGCCGGCGGAACCCGGCGAGGATTTCATCCGTCTCTCCGATTGCATCGAATGCGGCCTGTGCATGAGTGCCTGCCCCATCGTTGGCTCAACGGGCGATTACCTCGGCCCGGCGCCTTTAGCCGGGGCGCACCAGGCCGGTGTGAAAGGCAATCCCGGGCTGCTGGAGCTGGTGAGCGGGGTAGATGGCGTGTGGCGCTGCCACAGCGCTTTCGAATGCACGGCTGTCTGCCCGTCCAATGTCGATCCTGGCTGGCGGATCATGGAATTGCGCCGCATTGCGCTGGCTGAAAAATGGAAAAGCTGGTTCAGTCCAAATAAATCCGCGGAGGTGCGTAAATGAATACCAGTCCCAATCTCTTCGCCCGGATCGGACGCTGGTTCGATCCCCGCGGCAGGTCGCTTAGCGATTATGGCTTCATCCTTAATCGTCTCACCGCCCTGGGCCTGACCCTATACCTCTTTCTGCACCTGATCGTGCTGGGTACGCTGGCCCAGGGCCCAGATGCCTACGGCGTATTCCTTGAGGTGATCGAAAATCCGATTATGAAATTCGGAGAATGGCTGGTGGTAGCCGCGGTGTTTATCCACGGGCTCAACGGCATCCGGATTGGGATGAACAGCCTGGGAATTGCCGTACCTCGCCAGCGTGAAACGCTCATCGTGGTGTTTATACTCAGCGCCGCGGCGATCCTTTTCTTTGGTTGGAAAATCTTTCTCGGATAGGAGGCTGGCATGGTGAATACTCGCTCTACTCCCAAACCAGGCGAATCGACCACTCTGTGGTTTATCAAATTCATCACCGGTCCCATATTGCTGGTGGTCGCTTTTATCCATGTCGTAATTAACCATTACGTTGGCAGTATCGGAGGCTTACTCTCGCATGCTGAGGTGGTGGCTTACTATCAAAGCTGGTACATCCCGATCATGGAAGCCATCTTCCTGATCACGGTGATCTCCCATTCGCTGATTGGCTTGCGCGGCATCATCCTGGATCTCAAACCATCCATGTCACTGATGCGGGTGTTGGATTGGGTGTTCGTCCTGGGCGGCGCCGGTTTTGTGGTCTATGGCATGTGGCTGCTGAGGGCGGTGACCGCGCTGGGTGGCGCCTGAGGCGGCGGTCTTTAGACGAGGGCCGCGCCTATCGGTGCGATATCTTTTCCCGGCGGGATACGAAGGAGTTGCCTGACACCTTATATCCCGCCTGATACTTTCTAGGCCTGGAGGAACCATGAAACTCGCCAACAAAAAAATTGCTGTACTTTTGGAAGAGGGCTTTGAGGACCTCGAATTCTGGGTGACGGTCATGCGCTTGCGCGAAGAAGGCGCTGAGGTGACCATCCTGGGATTGAAGGCTGGTAAGACGGTGCATGGCAAAGTAGCCCTGCCGGCAACCAGCGATAAGGCGTATGCCGACGTGAAGCCGGACGATTTCGATGGTCTGGTCGTGCCGGGTGGGTGGGCGCCGGATAAGATGCGCCGTTATGATGAAGTCAAGGACTTTGTGCGCGGGATGTACGAGCAAGGCAAGATCATCGGTCTCATCTGCCATGCCGGGCTGGTCGGTATCTCCGCCGGGATCATCCCACAAGGCTCCCGCACCACGGGATCCCTGGGGATTAAAGATGACCTGGTCAATGCTGGGGCGGTTTTCGTGGATGAGCCGGCTTTCCGCGACGGTCAGCTTGTGTGGGGCCGGGTTGTCGCCGATATCCCCGATTTCTGCCGCGAGCTGGTCAAAGCGCTGGCTACCGAGTAACCCGCCTCGGGTTAAGCGCTCACCCTAATTTTGAAATTTTTTCTCTTTCAGAGGTCGCACCTATGGTCGGAATTGTGCTTGTCTCACACAGCCGTCAACTAGCCCAGGGACTATTGAGCCTGATCCAACAAATGGCTAACCCGGATTTACCGATCCGGATTGCCGCCGGCGCGGGCGAGGAGCATACTGAGATTGGCACAGATGCCATTGAGATCATGGAGGCCATCCAGGCAGTTTATTCCGAAGATGGTGTGCTGGTCCTGATGGACCTCGGCTCGGCGATCCTGAGCGCCGAAACCGCCCGGGACTTTTTGCCGACGGAAGTGGCTGAAAAAGTGCTCTTCTGTGCGGCTCCGCTGGTGGAAGGCGCCATGGCAGCCGCCGTGCAGGCAGGAGTCGGCGCCGACCTGGAGACCGTCTGCAGCGAGGCCACGTCTGCGCTGCTTTCCAAGCAAGATCAGCTGGGCGTGACTGCCCCCGATACGCCCCAGGCAGCTGCTGCAACTCCGGCAGCGCCCGAGATTATTCTGACCCTGCGCAATGTGCATGGTCTGCATGCCCGCCCGGCGGCCCGCTTTGTCCAGACAGCCGGAGCCTTTGAAGCCGATGTGCGCGTGCGCAACCTGACCAACGGCAAGGGACCCGTCTCGGCGCGCAGCCTGAATGGGGTTGCCACTCTGGCGGCTGTGGGCGGGCACCAGATTGCCATCAGCGCCAGCGGGCCGGAAGCTGCCCAGGCACTGAAG
>JAJZSS010000261.1 GCA_021849525.1 Chloroflexota bacterium | reverse complement strand
CGATCTTGGGAACTGATTTCTGCAAGCTCAAAGCGCCATTGGTCTGGTACGATATTTTGCACGTCACGGATGTGCTGACGCGCTTCCCCTGGCACGCCGGTGATTCTCGGTTGCAGTCCATGTTAGAACTCCTGCGCAGTAAGATCAACCACGACGGTCAGCTTATCCCCGAATCGATCTGGACTGCCTGGAAAGAATGGGATTTTGGGCAGAAAAAAGAGCCTTCTCGCTGGCTGACCTTGCTGGTTCACAGGGGATTACACCGCTAACCGGCTTTCGACAAGTTGTGGTAAATTTGGGGATAAACAGGCTGAATGCCTGGTAGCAACACGACTTTTATTTTACAAAGGCATCCTACATTGGAGATCATCAATTATCTTTGGGTGGCTCTGGCGGCAGTCGCTGCCGGTGCAATCAATGCTCTGGCAGGCGGCGGGACATTGGTTACTTTTCCCGCATTAATCGCTGTCGGTATTCCGGCGGTGGCAGCCAGCATGACCAACACAGTCGCATTGTGTCCCGGTTATTTCGGTGCGACATATGCTCAGTCCCAGGATCTGAAAGGCCAGGAAAAGCGCCTGAAGCTGCTGCTGCCGGCAGGAGCGGTAGGTGGGATCATCGGCGGCTTACTCCTGGCGAATTCCGGGGAAAAATTGTTCAGCGCCCTGGTTCCATTTCTGATCCTGTTGGCGTCTGGCCTGCTGGCAATCCAGGATCCCCTGCGCGCCTGGCTCTTGCGGCGGGCAAAGCAGAATGGTGTCGATACGAGCTCTGAATCCTGGTCCTGGCTGCCGGTTGGGCTGGCAGCAATCTATGGGGGGTATTTTGGGGCCGGCTTGAGCGTGATCGTTCTGGCAGTGCTCGGTCTCACCCTGGAAGATACTCTGACCCGTTTGAATGGGTTGAAGCAGGCCATTTCATTGAGTGTCAACGTGGCTGCAGCAGTGTTCTTTGTCTTCTCGGGGAAGGTGGTGTGGGATGTGGCGCTGGTGATGGCGGCCGGGTCACTTTTGGGTGGCGTATTGGGTGGGCGTCTCGCCAGCCGGATAAAGCCCTCGGTATTACGTTGGACCGTCGTGGTGATCGGCGTGGCGGTAGGTATCTATTATTTAGTCCGCTAGCTGGCAGGTATGGATCAGGCGAATCCCATGGATGAGCAGACTCGACATCTGGCAGCGTACGACCGGCACGTGCGCATCGACCAGGAAATTCACGGCGTAAGAAAGAGCGTCACTCAGGATGTGGTGCGCTTCTTTCGCCCCGCACCGGGGATGAATTTTATCTCTTACGCCTGGCTGGATGAATCGACTGCCGATAAGGTGATCCAGAAACAGGTCGATTACTTTCTCAAGTTTGACCAGCCATTTACCTGGCAGGTGATGGAGCATGACCAACCCTCTGACTTGCGCGAGCGTCTCATTAAACATGGTTTCGCCGGCGATGATGATCCCAGCGCAGTCATGCTCCTGGATCTGGGGGAATGCCCGCCGGAATTGCTCCAGCCCACCAGCCTGGATATCCGCCGGATTACGACTGCTGATGGACTGGATGACGTGGTAAAGATCGAAGAGCAGGTCCTGGGAGGCAGTTTTGCCTGGCTTAAGCAGCGTCTGGGAACTCATCTGCAAATTCCAGATTACCTGAGCGTCTACGTGGCATATGTGGATGGCCAGCCCGCCAGCACAGCCTGGACCTACTTTCTGCCCCACAATCCATTTGCCGGCTTATTTGGTGGGGCGACACTGCCTGAGCAGCGCAAAAAAGGGCTGTACACTGCTTTATTGGCCCGGCGTGTCCAGGAAGCCGTCCAGCGCGAGCGGTGGTTCTTGAGCGTCGGCTGCAGCCCGAATAGCCGGCCGATCGTTGCCAGGCACGGGTTTGAATTTATCGGGTATCAGTATGATTTTGAATATCAAAGATAAACGCTGCTCATCAGGGTTGATTTAAAAAGGTACAAGGTATGCAATCGATTCGGGAGCTCTATCGAATTGGGCATGGTCCCTCCAGCAGCCATACCATGGGTCCACGCCGGGCGGCCGGGCTGGTGCGCGCACGTTTTCCGCAGGCAGCCGGTTTTCGCGTCACCCTGTATGGCAGCCTGGCGGCTACCGGGCGCGGCCATATGACTGACCGGGCTATTCAGGATGGGCTGGCGCCGGTTCCGGTAGAATTTATCTGGCAGGCAGATCGAGAGCTGCCTCTCCATCCCAATGGCATGTTATTTGAAGCCCTGGATGACGCTGGCAAGATTCTGGATTCGCTGCGGGTCTACAGCCCGGGCGGCGGGGCGATCCAGATCGAGGGGGAAGCGCCTCCTTCAGACGCAGTCTACGATCTGAACACCATGAACGATATCCTCAAATACTGCGTCCAATCCGGGAAAACCTTATGGGAATACGTTGAGGAGCGCGAAGGCAGCAGCATCTGGGAATACCTGGCGCAAATCTACCAGGTGATGCAGGCGGCTATCGAGCGCGGCTTGCAGGCCGAGGGTGTCCTTCCGGGTGAGCTGGGTCTCTCGCGCCGTGCCTGGACCTTTTACCGTAAGCTCCAGCTGCACGGCGGAGAATTCCGCTCAGAAGGATACATGCCAGCTTATGCGCTGGCTGTGTCTGAGGAAAATGCCTCAGCCCACGAGATTGTCACTGCCCCCACCTGCGGCTCAAGCGGAGTGCTGCCGGCGGTTTTAAGGCATGTGCGCGATACTGTGGAAACCAGTGAGATTCACATCCTGCGGGCGCTGGCGACTGCCGGTTTGATCGGCAATTTGATCAAGCACAATGCCTCCATCTCGGGAGCCGAAGTAGGCTGCCAGGGGGAGGTGGGCGCAGCCTGCGCTATGGCAGCGGCTGCCGCGACCCAGCTCATGGGAGGCTCCGTCCGCCAGATTGAATATGCCGCCGAAATGGGCCTGGAGCACCATCTGGGATTAACCTGTGATCCGGTCAGCGGGCTGGTGCAGATCCCGTGTATCGAACGCAATGTCTTTGGGGCTACCCGCGCCCTGGATTGCGCAAATTTTGCGCTCTATTCGGATGGCAGCCATCGCGTCTCCTTCGATGAAGTGGTGCGGGTCATGGGTGTCACCGGGCGTGACCTGCCCTCCATGTATCGCGAAACATCGGAAGGTGGGCTGGCAATCCTGTACCGTTTTCCTCCCAAGCCTGTTTCTTGAACAGCTTCAGTAAAGAGAACCCTCCCGCCGCTTTCGATGTGAACCAACCAGCGGTGGAATTCGTATTCTTGATGCAATTGCGTAAGGCGATATCCGGCAGGCTGTAGAAATTTAACAATTCATCCGGGAGGTGTTGAAATGATGTCGGCAAATCCTGTTCCCCAGAGACCGTATTTTGGGTCTACCTATGGCATCGACCCTTCGCATGATGGATTGTTACCCTGGAGTTGGGCCAGCGAGCAGCTGGCCGCAGCACGTAATTATTGGATCGGCTCTACCCGCCCGGATGGCAGACCGCACGTTGCTCCGGTCTGGGGAGTATGGCTGGAAGAGGCGTTATATTTCAGCACCGATCGCGGCTCGCGCAAGGCGCGCAACCTGAGCTTAAAGCCATACGTGGTGGTCCACCTGGAAAGCGGTGACGAAGTGGTGATCCTGGAGGGGGTCGTGGAGGAGCTTCGTGATTCAGAGGTTTACACCCGTCTCGCCAGAGAATACAACACCAAATACCAGGGTGTTTTTATGGACGAAGATTCACCCGGCGAAGGTCTGGTGTATGTGGTGCGTCATCAAAACGCCTATGGCTGGCTGGAGAGGGATTTTATCCGCAGCGCTACTCAGTGGAAATTTGATTAATCTGGTGTGTGGAAGCGATAACCGACACCCGGCTCGGTGATAATTAACCTCGGGCGAGTGGGGTCAGTCTCGATTTTGCGTCTTAAGTTACTGATATTCACCCGCAGCAGATGAGCTTCTTCTTCACTGTAGCGCGTCCCCCAGACTTTGTGCAGGATTTGCTGGTGGGTGAGGACTTTCTCCGCATTCTGGATCAGCACCCGGATTAAATCATATTCGGTGGGGGTCAGGTTGACTTCCTGCCCGGCGACAGTGACCCGGCGGTGGATAAAATCCAGCTGCAGTTTGTCAGCGGTGTAAACAGGTTCAATCTCGCCGGCATGACTGGTGCGGCGGATCACTCCGCGGACACGGGCCATCAGCTCGCCAATTCCAAATGGTTTGGTGAGATAATCGT
>JAJZSS010000260.1 GCA_021849525.1 Chloroflexota bacterium | reverse complement strand
AAAAACCTTTTTGCTTTCCACTCCCGCTTTTGCCCTGATGCCCTTGTTGGTGACCAAACATTTTGGCGGCGCGGCAATCCAGCTTGCAGGGATGGAATCAACCTTTGGGATAGGCATGTTAATCGGCGGTTTGCTTCTGAGCGTGTGGGGCGGTTTTCGACGCCGCATTCTAACCTCCTTATTGGGATTAACCCTGATGGGAGTTGGAATGATCGGTTTGGGTTTTGCTCCTGCCAGCCTATTCGGCCTGGCAGTCGGTATGGCATTCGTCATTGGCGTAGGCAACCCGATCACCAATGGTCCCTTATTTGCCGTTCTCCAGGATGTGGTTGCTCCCGAGATGCAGGGCCGGGTGCTGAGCCTGATAATGAGTATGGCTGCAGCAATGACTCCCCTGGGGTTGGTGATCGCTGGTCCCCTGGCGGACAGGTTGGGGGTACAATCATGGTTCATCATCGGCGGCGTGTCCACCCTGTTGATGGCGGTGGGTAGTCTCTTTATCCCGGCAATTATGAATCTGGAGCAAGGACGAACACCTTCACCGGTGGAATCTTCTTCAATTCCAGGAGTAGTTTCCGAGCCGGTTAATCCGGGTGATTGAACCCACCAAGATCTAGCTTCATCAAGGAGTTTGATTAACCATGGCCGGTGCCAAAACCTATCAGGGCATGCGAACTTTTTTGGTGATCTGGTTTGGTCAGCTGATCTCCACCCTCGGCTCTGGATTAACAGGTTTTGCCCTGGGGGTTTGGATCTATGAGAAAACCGGATCTGCGACCCTGTTTGCCATGAATATGCTGGCATTCGCGGTGCCCAATTTGCTGGTTTCCCCGCTGGCGGGGGCATTGGTCGATCGCTGGGACCGGCGCTGGGCGATGATCCTATCTGATACCGGGGCAGGCTTGAGCACCCTGGCAGTATTTTTACTGCTGCTTACGAATCACCTCGAAGTCTGGCACATATATGTCATTACAGCGATCAGTGCGGCATTCAGCACGTTTCAGTGGCCGGCTTATTCTGCAGCGACCAGCACCCTGGTGCCGAAAGAACAGCTTGGCCGGGCAGGCGGGATGGTCCAGATTGGGGAAGCCATCTCGCAAATCATTGCTCCAGGTGTGGCTGGTGCTCTTTATGTGACGGTCGGGATGCAGGGCGTAGTTCTGATAGATTTTATAACTTTTGCCTTTGCGGTTGGATCGCTATTATTGGTGCGCATCCCCCGCCCGGCTGCCAGCGTTGAGGGGGAGCAAGGCAAAGGCTCGATCTGGAAAGAAGCCATGTACGGTTGGAAGTACATCACGGCTCGTCCGGGTTTGTTAGGCCTGTTATTGGTGTTTGCCGGAACAAATTTATTTTCGGGGATTATGCAGCCTTTGTTGGCTCCTCTGGTATTGGATATGACCAGCGCCGATATGCTAGGCTACCTTGGATCGGTGATCGGAATCGGGATGTTGTTGGGAACTCTGGTGATGAGTGCCTGGGGCGGACCCAGGCGTAAGGTTCACGGCGTCTTAGGATTTCTTTTACTGGGGGGTATTTTTACAAGTATGCTTGGCTTGAGACCGTCTATACCCTTAATGACTGCCGGCGGCTTCTTGATGATGTTTACATTCCCAATTGTGAATGGCTCCAGCCAGGCAATCTGGCAGCGGAAAGTCGCCTTGGATGTTCAGGGGAGGGTATTTTCTGTGCGCCGGATGATCGCCTGGTCTACCACACCCATCGCCTTTGCGATTGCCGGGCCGTTAGCGGACAAAGTATTTAAACCTTTACTACTGGAAGGAGGTCCGTTAGCCAGTTCCGTAGGACAGGTGATCGGAGTCGGCCCGGGTCGAGGTGTGGGGTTGATGTTTATTATTCTTGGTCTGTGCAATGTCGTGGTTGCAACCGCCGGATACCTCAGTCCCCGGGTATACCATGTGGAAGACGACCTCCCCGATGCTGTTCAAGAAGATGCGGCAATTGAGCCACTCACGCCAGCGCAGGAAGCTGTATCCAGCGCTTCAGGTCTATCCGGTGAATGATCTTTATCCCTGGATGTAACATTATTTGAAATATTGCATCTAACTCCTTTGGAAGCTAAGAAGGCGTACCAAAATGTGGCGCGCCGAAAAACAAAACCAAAGGAGATTGGCATGCCAATTTATGAATTCCAGTGCCAGGAATGTGGGAACCCATTCGAAGAGCTAGTATTCAGTTCTTCAGCAATCAGCGAGCTGTCCTGCCCAAATTGTGGCAGCGAGGATATTCGTAAGAAATTATCAACCTTTGCCTCCAAAGTATCCGGAAAATCTAGTTTTTCCTTCGGAAGCTCTGCTTCCTCTTGCAGCACAGGCAGTACTTGAGGGGTATCTCGCTAAACCGGCCGTTGGCCGGATGATTAAAAACGCGCTTTGCATGGATCGATGCAGGGCGTGTTTTTGTGTTAAGATCACCTTCACAAATGATTCGATTTAGATCAGGTGAGTTATGGAACTCTTAATCATCGGTGGCACGCGCTTTCTTGGTCGGGCGCTGGTAGATGCAGCCCGTGCAGCTGGACATCGGGTTACGCTTTTCAATCGCGGGCGTTCTAACCCGAATTTATATAATGATCTTGAATCCTTTATAGGTGACCGGGATCATGATCTTGACCGGCTGGCTGGCCGGCGCTGGGATGCAGTTATTGATACCTGCGGGTACACCCCGGCTCAGGTTATTCGAAGTGTCGAAGCCCTGAAAGAATCTGTAGATCGCTATATTTTAATTTCAACTCTTTCGGTGTATGCAGACTTCAAACAGCCTGGGATCGATGAGACTTATCCGGTGGGTAAACTGGAAGACGAAAGTATTGAAGACGTAAATGGAGAAACGTATGGCCCGCTAAAAGCGCTCTGCGAGCAGGCTGCCGAGCAAATATTGCCAGGCCGGGTGTTGGTGATCCGCCCTGGCTTAATTGTGGGACCCTACGATCTAAGCGACCGTTTTGCTTACTGGCCGAATCGAATTGCTCAAGGTGGGAATGTACTTGCGCCCGGGGATCCCGGTCAGAGAATCAGCTTCATTGATGTGCGCGATCTGGCTGCCTGGATCGTGCGGATGGCTGAGCAGGGAGCGATCGGGATCTATAACGCCGATGGTCCAGGCCATCCAATCACCATGGGTGATCTATTAGAGGCCTGCAGCCAGATAGCGGATAGCGAGTCCAACCTGGTGTGGGTAAGCGAAAATTTCCTCCTTGAACAAGGCGTAACCCCCTGGTCTGAGCTGCCTCTGTGGTTACCGGCTTCTGATCCCGATACTGCAGGTTTTTCGCTGGTCGATACCCGCAAGGCGATTGCGGCTGGATTGCGTTTTCGCCCGGTAACCGAAACAGTCCTGGACACCCTGGATTGGTTAAATACTCGCCCGGCAGATCATCTGTGGCGGGCAGGTTTGGACCGCGCCAAGGAAGTTCGTTTACTTGAGAGCTGGCAGGCGCGGACCAGGGGTAATATCCTTCTGTGAGCCTGCTGCAAATGGGCATGATATAATCCTCGCCATGGACACCACCCCGACTCCGCCTGAAAATTTTCAGCCGATAAAGGCGAAAGATACAGCTCGAGCCAGCCAGATTGCCTTATTCTTGATTCCGGTATTTTTCGTCCTGGGCATAGGCGCAGGCTATCTGATCTGGGGGCGATCACCCACCCCGGTGACAGCGGCGGTAAGTGCCACGGCAACTCCTGTTTCAGAAAATCAGCCAGCCCCGGCGACCAATCCAGACGCAGCCCAGCCAACAGCACCGCCCACCGTGCGCCGGTATGATATCCCGGTTGATAATGATCCCTCATTGGGCGTTGAAGACGCTCCCATTACGCTGATTGAATTCAGTGATTATGAATGTCCCTTCTGTACCCGCTGGCACACCGATGTTTTTGCTCCGTTGATGGAAAAATATCCCGATCAGGTACGCTTTGTCTATCGCGATTTTCCATTACCCAGCCATCCAAATGCGATCCCGGCAGCAGAAGCAGCGAATTGTGCGAATGAACAGGGGGCATTCTGGGAGTATCACGACCGGCTGTTTGCGACTACCCAGGGATTAAGCCCTGCATTGTACGAAAAAATTGCCTCAGAGCTGAGCCTGGATATGGAACAGTTCAAGAAATGTGTAGAGGATCGCACCTACCAGGCTGAAGTTGACGCAGATTTTCAATTTGCAGCCAACCTGGGTGTTAGCTCTACGCCCACCT
>JAJZSS010000259.1 GCA_021849525.1 Chloroflexota bacterium | reverse complement strand
CGGGAAGTTCTCCCCCAGCTCCAGCAGAGTCTCGAAGATTGAGTTTTCACCATGCCCCAGCAAGATCAGTGCGGATGGATTCCAGCGAGCGATCTGGCGGCAAAGCTCGCGTCCAATCGAGCCGCCAGCGCCGGTAACCAGTATTCGCCGCCCACCCAGACTGTTCCCGATCCTGTGCTCATCGATCTGCGCAGGCTCACGCCGCAGCAAGTCAGCGATCTCAACTTCGCGCAGCCGGCTGACATTGACTTTTCCACCGATCAGCTCGTAGATGCCAGGCATGGTGCGAAATGGAATGCCTTTAATGCGACAGGCTTCAGCAACCTGGCGCACGACACGGCCCGGCGCGCTGGGGATGGCAATGATCACTTCATCGATGCGGCGAGTAATTGCTGCCCGGCTGAGATCAGTTAAAGTGCCGACTACCGGGATTCCATGAATTTGTTGGCGCTGCTTATCCGGGTTATCATCCAGAAAACAGACCGGCTCGACCATTAATTCTGGATTCTTCTGCATCTCGCGCACGACCAATGCACCGGCATCCCCCGCGCCAACGATCAAGACGCGCTTACGGCGGCGTTCTTCATGTTGATTGGTCTGGATATCTGCCAGCAAACGCATGCTGAAACGCATGCCGCCGACCAGGAGCAGGGTCAATAACCAGTCGATAGGTAGAGTGCTGCGCGGAAAATTGGGGACAACCTGGATGGCACGCAGCAGAACGACAATCAGAGATACGAGCACAGAGGCTGCGGTTACTCCCAGGAAGATCAGTTTTAGCTCCTGGACGCTGGCATAGATCCACATCCGCCGGTAGAAACCAAAAGCTCTGAAAATAATTGGCTTAATTATTAAGGAAATGCCGATCAGCCAGGCTGCTTGAGGTAGATAATAGACAAAGAGCGGGCCCAGGTCTGTGCGCAGCGCAAAGCTGCCCAGACCAGACACGATAATCAGCAGGAGATCTGCCAAAAACATCCATCGATTGCGGAGGATGAACTTTGGTTTCATACGCTCTACCGTCCCCGCAAACCCAGCATGGTTGCCGGAGTCCTGAGCATTATGAGTATATCCATCAGAATATTGCGATGCTTGATGTAATAGAGGTCATATTCGAGCTTGACGATTGTTTCATCAATGGTCGAGGCGTACCCGTAATTGATCTGCGCCCAGCCTGTAATTCCCGGCTTTACCATCAGGCGCGCCCGATAAAAGGGAACGTGTTTCTGGAAAAGCTCGACCAATTCGGGCCGCTCTGCCCGAGGGCCTACCAGGCTCATCTCACCCCGCAGCACATTGAAGAATTGGGGCAATTCATCCAGGTGAGTCCTGCGCAGGACGCGCCCCACCCGGGTAGCGCGCTCATCATCTTCCTTGGCCCATTTAGGGCGCCCGTCTGCTTCCGCATCATTGCGCATTGTCCTGAATTTGAGGATGGAATAAGGGTGGCCACCGCGACCCGAGCGGGTTTGTGTGTAGAATATCGGACGACCATCATCCAGAAGGATCGCCAAAGTCACGAAAGGCAATAAGATCAAGATAATCAAAGTTCCAATAAATCCCCCCAGAATATCCAGCAGCCGCTTACCAATGATGTAGAAGCCGCTCACCCGAGCCTGATCAACAAATGAACGTAGAATCCAGTCCGCTTCCAGCAGCCGGATAGGTACGCGGCCAAGCAATTCCTCGTAAATAACGGGCATGCGCGTGATTTCCACACCCGCCGCCTGCGCGTCCAGCAAGGTCTGGAACATGCCGCCCTGCATTTCACCCGAGATGGCCACGATAATATCCGAGATATTCAGCTCTTTGATAATCTCCAGCAGGTTTTTATGGCTTCCAATGACGGTGAGCCCTTCAATGGACGCGCCCATTTTGCTCGGATCATCATCGATGATCCCTACCAGGAAAAATGGCGGCGGCCAGAGATCATTGATGATCGCCAGCAGCAACTCGCCTGTGCGCCCGCCGCCCACCAGCAGCACCCGGCGCATGAGGGTGGGCGCGGTAAATATTTTGATATAAGTCCAGCGCCAGAGGAGAGTGAGCGCAACTACAATGATCAGAAAGCTGGCGATGCCCCGCCTGGGTAGGGAATTTGGCTCAGAGGTAAAGTAAAACAGCAGATAGATTCCCAGGCCGATGATTGCTGCCGTGATGACACCCCGCACCGTATGGCCAATATTCACTGCCCGGTGCATGTCATACAGCTCGACCATCAGAAAGATCCAGATGATCGGCAGGAAAAAAAACCATCGATCCGGGCGTTTCTCCAGGAATTCCAACCCGGTGAGCCAGCGGGTTGAGCTTGCCCAGTAGTACAACGAAACGATCAATGCCAGGGAAGCCATCACAAAATCACCGACCACGAGGATGGTACGGCGCTCGCCCTGGCGCAGCTGCCAGGGCCTTGATTTTGTTTTTCTTTGAGCGTTTGTCATAGGTTTACCCGGAAACCTTCTCTGTTTCCGGTACTTTAATCATACTCCACAAAAATGCACTTCCCCAGGACAAATGCATCACCGCGATTGCCAGCGGTACAAACGGAAGCAAAGCCGGGTTTTTTTTCTTCCATGCAATTTGCACGCCAGCTCCCAGCAAGATCAACAAGTATATAGAAAGCACACCGACCAATATATACCGGGCAGGCTGCCAGAAAACTGCCAGGATTGCGCCGATCAGTAAACTGGCAACAAAAAGCGGTGGGATTGCCTGGCGCCAGCGCAGACTGTGGGGGTAACGCTGGAGCATACGCGCTTTCCAGTACCCATAGCGCCAGTATTGACTCCACAGGGCGCCCAGGTTGGGGCGGGCGAAATAAACGGTGCGGATCGCCGGGTCAAGCCAGATGCGTCCCCCGCTTTGCCGGATGCGGGTATTCAGCTCATAATCTTCATTGGTCAGCAGCTTTTCATCGTAGCCGCCAATCCGGTCGATTAAGGAGCGAGCGTATGCTCCAAAAGGGACTGTGTCGGTCAGTTGAGGGCGGGTCGCGATCCGGTATTGAGCATCGCCAACTGCCAGAGGATGTGAAGCCACCGCGGCAATAGCCCGCGCCTGCGCCGAGTTCCCCAGGGGTTGGATCACCCAGACACCACCCACATTATCGCCGAGACCTTGCTCCAGGGCAGTAATACTGCGCTCAACATAATCCGGTTCAGGCTTTGAGTGGGCGTCAAGACGCACGATCCATTTACCGTGCGCGGCGGCAATCGCACAATTCAAGCCAGCCGGAATGTTCCGCTGCGGGTTATTAACTACACGCAGTCCAAGCCGGGGGTTGGCTTTTTGAAACTCAGAGATAACTGCACGCGTCCGGTCGCTGGACATGCCATCGGCAATTACAACCTCTAATTCATCCAACCGGTACGTCTGGTTGCAGATTGCTTCCAACAACAGGTTGATCGTATCTTGTTCATTGTAGCACGGCACAATCACTGTCACGTTCGGCATGTCCGGACTCCACATAGAAACAGGCTTTTCCGATGTACCACGACCCGGTCCAGCCTGTCCTTTCTCAATCGCCAAGCTTCCAGGATTGACCTGGAGCAATTGTTATTTTTACCACAATTCGAAGCATTGTGTTCGGCAGTCTACTCCCTCCCGGGTTTTTCTGGAGGAATTAGCTTTTTAATGCGATCGCTTCTATCTCTACGGCTGCGCCAAGAGGTAAAGCAGCCACCTGGAACGCCGAGCGCGCCGGGGGTTCATTGACAAAGAACTGACCGTATACCGAATTCATGGCTGCAAAATCATTAATATCGCGCAGGAATACGGTCACCTTCACCACTTTGTCGAGAGTTAGCTCAGCCCCAGCCAGGACTGTCTGAATGTTGGTCAGCGCCTGGCGTGTTTCGGCTTCGATTCCACCTGGAACCAGCTTATTCACAGCCGGGTCCAATCCCAACTGTCCGGAGACAAACACGAAACAGGCTGCATCGATGCCCGGTGAATAAGGAGCCAGGGGTTTGGCTGCACCAGGAGGATAGATCGGTTTGCGTTCGTGCATTTTTCACCTCAAATCTTTCAGTATGTGTGGAGTCGGATTATGAATCAAATTTCAGCAGCTGCATCACATCCGCTAAGGATGCAGCGAATAACTCATCCATGATCGCTGGTTCTACCTGATAGAAGCCTCCAAAGGAGCCATCTCCATATGCCTGGCGAGCAGCCTCAGCCGAGAGCAAACCGGAAATATGCGGTGGTGTTTTTCACCCGGCGGGAACTCAGCGACT
>JAJZSS010000258.1 GCA_021849525.1 Chloroflexota bacterium | reverse complement strand
GATTGGTGCGCTATGACAACGGCGCTATCGGTCAGTTTGAAGTCAGCTGGACCTTCCGGGGAGGGATGGACCTACGCGATGAGATCGCTGGCACGGACGGGACGATCTGGCTCAACCACTGGCTGCGCACCGGCTTCGAGCTGTTCACCGGTGTGGGGCAGGGCGGTTACGTGGCTGAAAAAGCCGAAGGCGATACCGGCTGGCTGTTCCCGGTGGGCGATGAAATTGGCTCCCTGGGGTACGTCGAAATGTTCCGGGATATGTTCAATTCGCTGGAAGCGGGCAGAAAACCGATGGAAGATTTCTACGATGGTTATGTGGTCAACGCCATTATTGACGCGGCGTATCAATCGGTGGAAACGAAAAAATGGGAGCCGGTAGTGCTGGAAGCCTGGCGCGGCGGCCCATCCACTGCAGCAGACGTGGCTTTGAAAGATTATGACGAAGCTCATTTCTTGATCAAAGAAGAAAAAATGCCCAATGGAAACTTGAAGATTATCCTCAAGGACAAGGTGACCGGGCAGATCTCCCAGGTGATCAAAGAGTAGGTGGCAGTTCAGAGCTTTGTTTAATTTATAAACAAAGCTCTATTATTTTAGCCAAACCTGGCTATTGAATTTACGAAGATATTTTGATATAACTATACCAGCGGTGCTTGTCTACTTTTGCACAATATTTGTTGAGGATGTATCTGCATGGTTCATCCCGATCAAGTCGTCGCCCAACAAGCACGTCCCAGGCCAACCCTGCTTTCAATGAACGGGGTTGAAGCCAAAGTTATCGAAGCCCTGCGCAAGCAGGGTGAAATTTCCCGTACGGATATCACAAATCTCACCGGTTGGTCGAAAGCCAAGACCTCTCAGAAAATTCGCGAATTAGTCAATAAAGGCTTGCTCGTAGAAGTGGGCGAAGGCGCTTCGCAGGGCGGGCGCAGACCACGCTTGTTGCGCATCAACGACCGCCTGGGCTACCTGGTCGGGTTGGATATCGGCGCCACCAGCCTGGATATTGCCCTCGCCGATGTGGGAGGCAAGATCTGCCAGCGCCGTTCTGCCCTGGTGGATGTCCGCCAGGCTCCGGAAGAATATCTGAAGGATTGCCGCGCATTGATCCTTGAGATGGCCTCTGCGCAAGGCTGTCTGCCCGATCAAATTTTGGGAATTGGAATCGGTGTGCCCGGTCCGGTCGATTTTGGGCGAGGGGTACTCGTTGCTCCGCCTTTAATGCCGGATTGGGAGAATTATCACATCGGCGATTTTTTCCAGCCGGCTTTCCCGAGCGCGTTTGTGGTGGTCGATAACGATGTCAATATCATGGCACTGGGGGAGCAGCGTGCCGGCGATGGCGCCGGGATCGACCATTTCATCTTTGTCAAAATTGGTACCGGGATCGGCTCGGGGATTGTATCCAACGGCAAGATCCACCGCGGTAGTTATGGCTCCGCCGGGGATATCGGGCACATCTGTGTGGATAAGCAAGGTCCTATCTGTCGCTGTGGAAATACGGGCTGCCTGGAGGCGATGGCAGCCGGACCAGCCATCAGCGAGAAAGCCATGCTGGCAGCTAAAAATGGTTCCAGCCCGCTGCTGCGCCAGATGATGGAAGTCAATGGAGGCGTACTCCGCCCGGAAGATGTGAATGCAGCCTGCCGGGAAGGCGACCAGGCGGCCCTGGATATTATCCGCGCCAGTGGGGAGATGATCGGGGATGTGCTGGCTGGACTGGTGAACTTTTTCAATCCCAGTCATATCTTTATCGGCGGTGGCATAACCAATTTTGGTAACCACCTGCTGGTTGCTATCCGCCGTGCAGTCTTACGGCGTTCACTGCCCCTGGCTACCACCCACCTGGCAATTAATTTTTCCCGCATGGGTCCGGATATAGGCGTGACCGGTGCCATTGCCCTGGTGAACGAATATTTGTTTCAACCAGAGGCTTAACCCTATCCAGGTCGATAGCTTTGGATGCCATTGGATCCTGAAGATACGACGATATTTACCGAGGAGGAGGTGCAGTTTCCAGGAAGATCCCATGTAAGTCCGCAATCAGTTAAACCATAAATACTTTTGTAGGAGAAGAACCTTATGTCTAAGAAATCTGTAATGCTTTTGGTGACCATGATCACCATCTTTTCGACCATTTTAGCCGCCTGCAGCACGCCGACCCCGACTGAAGCGCCTGTCGAGCCTGCTGCGCCTGCGGCAACCGAAGCTCCTGCTGCTACCGAAGCTCCAGCCGAGCCGGCAGCTACAGAGGCCCCTGCTGCGCCAGCAGAAGATAACCTGTTCACGATTGGCGTCTCGAATCCCTTCATCAGCAGCGAGTATCGCACGCAGATGATTGCCGAGCTAATCGAGACCAACCAGGAATACATGGACGCCGGGGTTACGACGGAGCTGGTGATCGAAAGCGCCGACACGGACGTCGCCGGACAGATCCAGCAGCTGCAGAACCTGATGGCGAAGGACGTGGATGCGATCCTGGTGAATCCAGGGGATGTGAACGGATTGAATGCGACCCTGGAAGAAGCCGTGGCGAAGGGGATCCTGGTGATCTCGGTGGACCAGGAGCTGAATGTTCCGGGCGTGTACAATGTGGGGATCGACCAGAAGGAATGGGCGAAGACCTCAGCGGCATGGCTGGCTGAGAAGCTGGGCGGCAAGGGGGATGTGGTGACGATCGAAGGCTTCCCGGGGCACCCGGCGAATGTAGCCCGCATGGATGGGGTGGCGGAAGTATTTGCTGAGTATCCGGACATCAAGGTGCTGGCGACAGACACCGGCAAATGGGATGAAGCCACCGGGCAGCAGGTCATGTCCAACTTCCTTTCGGCTTACCCCAACCTGAATGGTTACTGGACGCAGGACGGGATGGCGATTGGTGCACTGCAGGCAGTGATGGCAGCCAACCCGGCGGTCTGGCCGCAGGGTGTGGGCGAAGGCCGCTGCCAGTACCTGAAGCTGTGGGAAGAAGCGCTGACGATGAATCCTGAGTTCGACAGCATCGCGGTAGCCAATCACCCGGGCGTCTCCCCGACCGGGCTGCGGATTGCCGTCAATATCCTGCAGGGCAAGGAAGTGGATACCGCCAAGCTGGGCGGGGCGAATGGTTTGTCATTCGTGCTCCCACTGGCCGCCGTGATCACCTCGGACAACCTGGACGAAGGTCTGGCGATGTGTGAAGGCCAGCCGGATGCCTTCTTGCTCGATGATATTCTGAGTGAAGAAGAAGTCCAGCAGTACTTCAAGTAAATCGAGTTTGCTTAATGTGGTTGCGAGGGATGGGACCATCCCTCGCAACCCTTAATCAGGTATTGGTCAAAGGGAGATTCATGGCCCTGACGCTTTCTGCCCAACAGATCGTGAAACGTTATGGGGGTGTTGTTGCCCTTTCCGATGGGAATCTGGAGATTCAATCCGGGGAGGTGCTGGCCCTGATTGGAGCCAACGGAAGCGGCAAAAGCACCTTGAGTAAAGTAATCAACGGCGTGGTCGTCCTGGATGGCGGCCAGCTGCTCCTGGATGGGGCCGCGATCAATTTTTCCTCTCCCCAGGCGGCAAAGAAATTGGGGATCTCAACGGTGTTTCAGGAATTGAGCCTGATTCCCCAGATGTCCGTCGCCGAGAATATCTGGCTGACACGGGAGCCGCTGGGTCCGGGAGGGATGATCAGCCGCAAGGAAGTTGCTGCTAAAACCAGCGAGCTGCTGGCTTTATTCGCAGGCACCTATAAAACTGAGCTGCGGCCGGATGTGACGGTGGCAGAACTGCCGCCAGATGAGAAACAAATCGTTGAAATCCTGAAAGCGATCAGCTTTAATCCCCGCCTGCTGATTCTGGATGAAGCGACTGCCAGTCTGGACAGCCGCCAGGTAAACCGGCTGTTTGAATTGGTGCGCAAATGGAAGGAGGAGGGGATTGCGATCGTTTTTGTGTCTCACCGGATGGAGGAGATCTTTCGGATCGCGGATAAATACAGCGTGCTGCGCAATGGAAAGACCGTCGGGTCTGGGAACATAAAAGACGTCACCGAAAGAGACCTGGTTAAGTTGATGGTGAATAAGGAATCTATCTTCAGTTACGCCCGCGCCGGTGCTATCTCCGAAGAGAAAACGGTCTGCCTGGAGGTCAAAGACCTGCACAGCAGTGTTTTACATGGGGTGAGTTTTAATGCCCGCGAAAGTGAGCTGGTTGGAATCGGCGGCTTACAGGGCCAGGGGCAGGTCGATCTGCTGGGGGCTT
>JAJZSS010000257.1 GCA_021849525.1 Chloroflexota bacterium | reverse complement strand
CAGGTGATCTTCTTCGTCGCCGAGGATGGCTTCCAGCAGGGTGCGGGAGCCGAAATCGCTGTTATCTATGCAGATCTTGATGGACTCATTGTAACCTTTGACCGCGCCGATTTCGGCTTCCATGTCATTCTGCAGCTGAGCCTTGACATCCGCACCGATGTGGATCTTTTTCAGCTCGCTGACGATCGGGATGCCTTCCAGGAAAAGAATACGCCCGATTAATTTTTCGGCGTGTTTCATCTCGACAATGGCGCGTTTTTCAGAAGCTTCGTGCAATTTCTGGTAGCCCCAGCCGGCGCACATTTCGGAATGGACCATGTACTGGTTGATGGCGGTCAGCTCGTCGACGAGCATTTCGTTAAGTGCTTTCAGGACCTGTTCGTTGCCTTTCATATCTCCCTCGCTTCGCTATAAAGTTGTTTGATTTACAGGTGGTTTTATTTGAGCCTGATTAATTCTACTCCATAATCCCGACCTCAAATTGTTCACTTTTGAAAATACCGCGAAATTCGAGATTCACCCCTGATTTCACCCCTGAACCAACCCGGACGGGTGGTTGACAGCGATGGACTCTCGCCTATAATCTTAGAAAATATATTCAAGTTACGGGAGGAGACCGGGATGCTGGAATTCATCTGGTTGACAGCTTTGTGGATTGTTTTGGTCTGGATCGGGTTAATACCCGCGAGCAGGTTGGTCACGGAGGTGCAAACCTTGCCTGGCCAAAGGTTTGACCGGCTGCAAAAACGCGACTTTTCGCGCGCGACTCTTAGACTCTTTAAGAATCAAGAGTCTAGTTTAGTTAAGAGTCTAGTTAAGAAGAGTCTTTTAAATATTAGTTTAGTAAAGATCAGTTTAGTTAAAATCAGTTTAGTTAAATTCAGTTTAGTTAAGAGATCTTTTCTAAAGAGTCTAGAGTCTGAATTTAACTATCTAGAGACTAAACTAAAGATAATCACTTCTTCTAAAACTAAACTAGACTCAGGGGGTGACCGGCGAAAAATTATCGCCGCTTCGGATCAAGATCACCTTGGTGCGATATATCTCCAGGCAATCTCCAGGCTTTGGATTAATTCTGCCGGATTGAGGGTTTTATCCTCGGCGCGGATGGGGACCAAAGCGGCGGTCCATCAGCTGCAGAATTTCGTCGGCGGTCGTCTCGATGGGCTTATCGGTCACGTCCAGCAGGGTGTAGCCGTTTTCGCGGCACAGCTGCTCGATCAGGCTCAGCTCCTCGAAGACCTTCTGGGGGTGGATATAATCCGACGGGCCGCGCGTTCCCAGGCGGCGCTGGCGCTCTTTGCGAAATGCCAGGAGCTGCCCGGGTGCGATGGTGAGGCCAATCACGCGCTTCCAGTCGATGCGGCTCAGCCCATCGGGGATACCCAGCTCGGGAACCAGGGGGATATTGGCGACTCTCCAGCCCAGCACCGAGAGATACATGCTCAGCGGGGTCTTCCCGACGCGCGAGGCGCCCACGAGCACAATGTCAGCTTCTTCCCAGGCCTCTGGTCGCTGGCCGTCATCGTGGGCCATGGTGTACTCAATCGCCAATACGCGGTCAAAATAAGCCTCGTTCAGGCGCCGGTAGAGGCCGGGCTGCTCCAGGGGCCGGGCGTTAAGTACCAGCGCCAGATGCTCGATCAGGTCGCCCATCAGGTCGATGGCGGAGATTTGAAGCTCTTCGGCGATCTGGCGGGTCCGGTCGCGCAGCACGTGATCCACCAGGGTGTAAATGACGGTCGCCTGGCGCGCCCGGGCGTGCTCAAGAGCTTCCTGGATTTGTTCGGCGCTGCGCAAATTGGGGATGGTGGTGATATTGACCCGGCTGTCGGGGAATTGGGCCAGGACGGTGTGGAGCACCTGTTCAGCGCTGGCGCCCATCCCGCCGGAGAGGATAAAGATGGTGTGCGACGTGCTTTTTCCAGACAGATGGTTGGGTGAGGAATGGTTGTCCATGCAGGATCCGCAAACTGGACAGGCTGGGTTTGGGTTAATTATACGACTGGCCGCGGATCTGGAAGGAGCAGAAACAGGTGGGAATCAGACCAGCAGGTGGAAAAGTAGAGAAACGCCAGATTGCGCATAGCCACTATCTGTTCAGTTAACCTCCCATTTCTTACCAAATCGATTGGAAATTAACCTCAATCAGGCAGAAAGCTGCCCGGCGCACCGAAGGCAGCCTGGATGGCTTCTGAAGTTGAAGCAAAAATTCGCTGGGTTACCTGTTCCAGGGCGCGACGTTTGTGGCTGTCCGCGCTGATCCCCCAGGCAAACAGCTCGACCGGGACTCCCACCTCGGTGAGCAGGCGGGCAGCGTCTTGAGCAGCTTCGATCCCACCCCGGGAATCTTCGAAGACATGAACTTCCAAACCGCTCCCGGAGAGTGTTGATAATCCGGCAGGGAGCAACCGGTCGAAGACAAATTCCCGCGCCTGGATCACCGCGTCCAGCTCGTTGTGGGTAAATGACGCCAGGATGGCAGCGATGGCCTGTACGGGGGAGGGCTTGAGATACTGGCTGATATTTTCACCGTTTGCCCGAGCCAGGTAATCCAATCGTCCATAGCCGATCAAAGGAATGAGGCTTAATCCGGCGATTTCCAGGGCGGTCTCAGCTTCCGGGGAGAATCCGACCAGGCTTTCGGGGAACTCGCGCGGCGGCAGGCTGGAGCGCAATGTATAGGCTGCCAGGTGGAATTGCCCGGTCGCCTGGCCGTGGAGCAAGGCCTGAGTCTGCTCGGGCGCCAGCAGCGGTTTATCGTACATCCCGATCAGCGAAGGCGATTCGATTTCTGGTGGACGGCGATAGAACAGTTGGAAAGCGCGGCTGCCCAGAGTAAAATGCTGGAACAGGCGGGTGACTGGTGAGCGCTGCCAATCGCGAGTTGCAGAAAACAGCTCACCGAGCACCGCTGAGCCAGACAGATGTGGGAACAGGCGCCCTGGAGCTGTGTGGTCCGCCAGGCGCATGGCCGCCAGCGAGGGGACCTCACCGGGTTGACAGTTCGCTCCGATCCGGTCGATCACCGTCGTATAAGGTAGATCGCTAAATTCCAGCCTGAATTCCGGCTGATCCTGCAGGGCGGCATTGACATCCATTAATACCTGGTTTAGGCTGCTGGCTGGACGTAAATCAGGCAGGCGAGCCAGAATTTCATCCAGCACGACTGCCAGGGAGATCGGCGCCATATCCCACTCGCTGGTGATGCGGTTGGCTTCATAGCGCGCCATCACGTCTTCGTCCGGCGCCAGGGAGGCCGGCTGGTGATCCGAAAAACCCATTTGCTGGAGATAATGCCCCAGGGTGGCGCGCACGGCAGCCCGGTAGCCCCCCGGCTGCACCAGAACGCCATCGATATCTAATA
The DNA here is from genome assembly GCA_021849525.1 of Chloroflexota bacterium. GTDB lineage: Bacteria > Chloroflexota > Anaerolineae > Anaerolineales > UBA4823 > JAJZSS01. The sequence goes on along the minus strand of JAJZSS010000257.1, from coordinate 887 downwards.
GGAAAACCCGGACAGGCTGGCTCATCAAATACTTATCCCACTTGTGAAGTAACAGGGGCTGTGAGGTTCTGCACAGCTTTTTCAATCTGACCTTGTTCCCCGATCAGGCCGATATTATCCCCCGGGTTGAAGATCGTAGATGATTTTGGATTGGGAATCAGCTCGTGCTCACGGATCAAGGCCACCACCGAGGCTCCAGTCTGTTCGCGGATATTGGATTCACGCAGCGAGCGCCCCACCAGGGGGCTGGTTTCATCCAGTTTCACCCAGGCGATTTCGATGCTCTCGGTGGCAATCAGCATATCGTGCATCGAGCGATGCTCGTCGAGCGAGCTGATCTGGATATTATAGCGATCGCGGCGGACGGACTCGGTGTATTCATGCACCTGGCGGAGCGGGTAGCCCAGCCTGAGAAGGGTATTATGGACCATTTCCAGTCCACCTTCCAGCTCGGTGTGGATCACTTCGTCCGCGCCCAGGGCGGCCAGGTGATGCACGCCATCCTCGGTGGAGGCTCGGGCGATGATCGGCAGCCCGGGGTTGATCGCTCTGGCAGCTCCAACGATCATTTCTGCCGCCGTATCATCCGGCACGGTCACTACCAGGGCCCTGGCTCGTTCCAGGTGGGCATGGGTCAGGACTTCAGAATTTGAAGCATCGCCATACAGGGTGGGGACGTTTTTTTCGGCCAGGATGTCGATCAAGCTGACATCAGATTCGACCACCAGCACCGGCACCTCCAGCGAATGCAGGATCTCACAATGGTGTTTGCCGACGCGCCCATAACCGATTATGACGACATGCTCAACCAGCCTGGATTCGTCGACCATCTCGGGCCGCGGCTGGGAGGCATCGAGGTGTTTCCATACCCCTGGTATCTGCTGTAA
>JAJZSS010000256.1 GCA_021849525.1 Chloroflexota bacterium | reverse complement strand
CTCGCTCTTATCGTTCCACACGAAATAGCCCTCATCCACATTCACTACCAGGCTATCGTGCACCTCCCCGCGCAAGTACCGCCCGCGCCGTCGCGCCAGCTTCCACTCCGGCCCGGTCTCATCGATCACATCCTCGATTGCATTGGCTTGCTTCACCCGATCAACGAATGTAGAGAAATCATCCATGTTGTTTGCCCAATCCACCGTTTCTACCAACCTGCCAGGAATTTTTCACACCCCAAGCTAGGGCGCCTGCCGGGCCTCCCGGGTTTTAGGCGGCCCCCCTTCCGCCATGGCCGCCAGCTCTCCGCCATCACCCGCCGTGTTATGCGACATGTAATCATGCCCTTAGCAGCTCCCCAGCCTGCCCGATCCAGCCATCTTGGCCCGCTTTATGTCGCATAATGCGCACTTATACGACATGCCCGTTTCCCCTAACAGCCAGGCGCACCAGGCCCCCACCAGCCGTTTCTACACAGCCCAGCCTGTGTGGGGTGTATGGCAGGAAAAAAGCGTTTCTTACTGCTACTGCCTTATAAACCCTGCCAGCGCCTGGCATGGGGACGGACTGCTGCTTACTCATCGGCGGATGACCAGCCATCGGCAAGCTCTTCCAGGCGGCTGCGCTCTGCTTTTTCGGTTGCCACAGAGCGCTGCCATAGCTCATCATCACGCACGGCAAACACCTGCTCCTCGATCAATCGGGCCAGCTCGTTTGGCTCAATAGCATCCAGCTCCCAGGAGCTATGCCCATATTGGCGGATATATGCAGCAGCTCTGCTATCGGTGGTCTTGGCAGGGTTTTCAGGCGGTCGCAGCACCTCGATCTGATCGTAATTCAGCGCAACCCGCTCCACTTCTATCTGACCATCTAAATCGGCGTACATCATCAGACGCTCCGTGATATCCCGCGTCATGTCGATCCCAGACGGATCGTGATCGCCGAGATAAATGACCATGATGTTCTTGCCCTGCATGTAGCGATCTGCCAGCCGCTTCCCGGCTTCGTACATCGCCGAGGAAGAGCTGTAACCTTTGTTCGCCGTGTAAGCAATATCCAGCCGCCTGCACACAGGACCCACAACTCCGGAAAGCGCGTCCTTCTCGACCATGACTTCAACATGCCAGGCCTGATCGGCCCATTTGTCGATGGCGTAGGAATAGGCAGCCGAGCGCAGAATATCGGCAGGTGTATCCCAATGCGAGTTCACTCGCAGGACCCGCCCGCGATCTTCGATCATGCTCCAATCGATCATCCCGGCCTGGCGACCGTCGCTAATCAAATTGACGATGCGCTTATAAGATTTCTCGTTATTGGGGATCATGTCCCTGGAGACCATCTGATAATAGAGCTGGCGCACAGTGAGCCTGTAGCCCTGCGCCTTGTATTCTGCGATGATCCGGTTTGCTCGACTGATATCGAGCAGGCTGGCTTTCGAAAAGTTTTTCTCGATGAATTTCTCTTTCATATCAGCACCTAAAATGGGGGATCGAAATCGTGCTCTTCGCCATCCGCATCTTCTTCGTCGAGCTCGCTCTCCAGGAAATCCTCGTACTCGTCAGGCTGCGGTAGGGCTGGGATATACACATTGACCGGTCGCTCACGCATTCCCGCCGCCGCAGCTCGTGCAATGCTCTCATCCACCGGCGTGATCGAATAGATTGCACCGGTCCCGTACATTCGGGTAAATCCCGGGTACTGTTCGTTTGCCGGGACATCCACGCGCAAAAAACCCTGACCGGCGATAACTTGCTCAGAGACACGCCCGGCGATGCGGGCATGACCAAAGAGCTCTACGATTGCAACAGTATCAAATGTGTTTTCACTCATTTTGGTTCTCTCCCAGGGAATAGCCACCCTCTTGAATAATCTTATTGACAATAGTCTGAAAATCTCGCAGACCTGCTGCCAGATCGCGGATCTTCATCATTTCTTTGTTTCCTCGCATCCAAAGCGTTGGATCGAGGATAGGTCCAATGGAATCGGCGTGATCAATCGCTGCGATAAACTCATCCAGAGGAAGACCTTTTACCAGCGACCCAATAAAGACGATCTGCTGCTGGGTCATTTCATAATCAATCCTGTTCATTTCGCCTCCTTCAGAATTTGACCGTCATCGACCACAATACCAAGCCCAACATGATGAATTCCAGGGCAACCAAAAGAATCACCTGCCCCACGAATTGTCTGGACTCGTTCGGATTCATTCCTTCATCTCCGGGAACTCGTTCCATTCTCGACCATCTAGCATGCGACCGGCTGCCTCCCGGCCAACTCGATAGAAAGTCTGGCCATCGATCCAGGTCTCTTCGATATTCGCCATATTCTTGCCTTGTGGATAATAGGGTGTCCACTCTCCCCATTGTTTAAAGAAATACGGTACGCCTGAATTCAGGCATTGATCCAGCGAGGAGCGCGCCCAATCCGGGTGCATCGGCCTGGCTCCGGGTCCGCTCTCGCCGCCCATGATGACCCAATCCAGTCGATGTCCATAGCGCGGTTCGGTCGTGAATGGAAAATTCCGCCCGGTCAGAGCTTGATAGCTGTACGCGCCGTTTCCGTCTTTGATAGTTAAGTCAAACGTTACCGGCCCCAGCCCTGGCTCGTAACTGACAAAGCGCTTCTCCGCATGAACGCGGAACAGATACGGGATCCGGTAATCCGCCGTTATCTGGTTTTCTATCGATACCCCCATCCACAAGTTGGACCCCATGAAGAAAAACGGCTCTTGCTCAAAATAATCCACCATCTTCTCCACGCGCTTGGTCAAGATCAGCCAATCCAGGTTCGGTGTAGAGTGCATCAGCCTGCGCAGGTCATCCCGCCACTCGTCCGGTACTTCCTCGTCAAAAACATCTGCCAGGCTGGCGCAGAATACCCGCGCCCGCGTCTCCTCCAGCTCATTGCCGCAATCGCATTTCGGGCAGCGCGGCATGCCGAAATTGTTTAGCGCCGCATCTCCTTCAGGCCCGCGCCAACCGCACTCCGGGCAGATAAACCAGCGTGTCATATCCCATAGGATCGGCATTTTCCAATTCGCCGGACTTGTGCGCTTCCGCGGAGCGCCTGGCCCCCAGCCATCCGTCCATTTGCGATATTTGTTCTCCCGCTCTGCATAGCAGTTTTTGCAACCGGCTGATACTTTCGTGCAGCCGATCCAGGGATTGAAGGTGTAATCCGTCCATTCGATCTTCGATCTAGCCATCGCCTATCTCCTCTGGTCCCACCGGCGCAACTGCATCTTGCGCACGCGCGCCGATTGCTCGCAATCCAATGGCAGGATCCCGGCGCGGATCAGCGCCACCAGCAGGCCGCCCGCACTGGCCCAGCCCATCTGCACCTTTTTCTCGGCGCATTGACCTTTCACGCCGATACGGATCTTCTCCACCAGGCCGTCGATTTCGGCCTTCGCCTCCGGGCTTAGCTCGGCAAAGCACTCCTCGAAGATCTTCATATCGTGATTTTCACTGCTGTCTGGCTGGTTGCGATCCATCGTCAGTCCCTCCCGCCGAACAACCGGCGAAAACGCGCCCAGAAGCGGAAGTGATAGCCCTCAGCGTCGCTATGCCGCCCCGATTTGCGCCTGGATAGCCGCACCCGACCCACCACCGGCTGCTCTTCCAGGACCGTCTTGTAGAATTTGCGCCGGGTGCTCTTGTAGCGCACTACATGCTCGCCGGTTCGCTTGATGTACATAATCCGCTCCTCCATCATTTCAGCTCCCATCGTTCGGCCTGACCCGTCAGCCAGGCCTCGTTCATCGCCCGTTTCGCCACGCGCACCCGCTTGCGGATCTGCATCAGGCGCTCGATGGCCGGATCAAGCACATCCGCGACCAGGCCTGTGCGGCGCACGGCCTGCTGGCTGCGCAGGATCACTTCGTCCAGATCCCGCTCGGCGCTTTTCAGCGCCATCATGGCCGTTTCGACCTGGTCGCGTGTTTCGCTGTTTTTAGTCTTCAGCCGTCCCGCCACAATCGCCCTCCCTCTGCGCGTGGAACTCCTGCAAATCGCGCAACTGCGCCAGCTTGAGCACCAGATTGTCGAACAAGTAAGCCAGTATGACCGCACAGCCTCCGCTCACGATCACCGCCCACAATGCGGCCAGGTGCGCATAAGGCCATTCCGGCGGCTCGGCGGACCAGTGCCAGTACAATCCGCTCAGAGGGAGCACCAGCGCCAGTACGCCGATAATGTAGGACGGCACGCGCTTCAGGTCGCCGCCCAAAATCACCCGCCACGGCAGCCAGTGCTCCACGAGCAAAA
>JAJZSS010000255.1 GCA_021849525.1 Chloroflexota bacterium | reverse complement strand
TTGGCTCCCAGATGCGCGGCGCAAACTGGAGGTGATCGGCCTGGGTGAACAGCTCGGTGAGGAAAGGCGGCGGCAGGGTGAAGATCACATCCGCCCCGGCCGTCTCTTCCACATGCCAGCAGCGCATCACGCCATCCACCCTGGGTCCCAGGCGCAGGGAGCAGATCAGCAGCTTGCTGGGGTAGGCCCGCTGGCGGAAGATGCGGTAGGCATTCTTGAAGATCGCCACCCCTGCCCAGCGCACATCCTCGGGGGTAAGCTCCAGGCCAGCCTGCTTCGCCTGTTCGGCAAAATCCGGGGCCGCCTCCCAACGGGCGCTCATATAGGTGATCACCGAACGCCAGCCGGTCAGGTCCACGCCGGCGCGGCGGGCTGCCAGCAGGCCGGCCTGGACCGCTTCGGCGACGGCGACGAACTGGGGGACGGAATAACCCGACGTGCAGTTGGTGGGGATGCCGAGCGAGGTCAGCCGCTGGATCGCCTGGACGCCCTCGTACGAGCCGGGGATCTTGATGGCGATATTGGGACTGAGGGCGTGCAGCTCGAGCGCCTGGGCGACCATCGCTTCGCTGTCAAAGAAGGCGTACGGGTTCACCTGGGCAGAAAGATGCCCGTAGGCGCGTCCGCTGCGCTCGTAGACCGGCAGATAGGTTTCAGCGCCCAGGCTGACGATGGTTTTATACAGCTCCCAGGCGATCTGCACCGCACCCTCATCTGGATGCCGGCTGGCGTGGTCTGTGACCCAGGCAGTCCAGCGCGCTGGATCGTCCTGGATGGCCTGAAAAGACAGCGGCGGGTTGGTGGTAACTCCGGTGAATAATGTGGTTTCCGGGTGATCGGGGTCATACAGGCGCTGCAGCTGGGCCTGGAGGACCTGCGGCTCCACCTGCGGGGATGCAGCGCGGAGCTTCTTTACCCAGCTCGGATAGACCAGTGGGGATGAATCCCACCAGATCTCCAGGTTAGGAGAGGTTTCTAATAGCCGGTCGAGAATAGTTTTCGGGGGAATCGAGGAAGTGTACATGGACATACCTGCCTTTCATACGGTTAATCCAGGGAAAACCAGCAGCAGCGCAGGCAGCCACGCACAGGAAAATCAAATTTATAGATGTATATACATCTTAGCAAATTACTGGATAAAGTCAATAAACGGCAGCTTAAATGTTTGAAACATGGCAGAATCGCCGAATTTTTTAAGCTTCGCCTACTTGACTTGTTTCTCAGAATCATCTAATATGTAGACGTCTACACCTCTACATTTACACGTATATACAACTCGATTAGAGCAACCTGGCTGAGAGCCGGCCAGACCACGGATTCAACCCTGACGAGCAGCCTGAGCATGTTGAACAAGTCCGAAGGTATCCCGCTCTATATCCAGATCCGCCGCACCTTGCGGGAAGAGATCACCAATAAAACCCTGGTCCCCGGGCAGAAACTCCCTTCCGAGGACGAGCTGGCGCTGCGTTTTGGCGTCAGCCGGATGACCCTGCGCCAGGGCATCTCGGACCTGATCGACGAGGGGCTGCTCTACCGCCGGCACGGGGTCGGCACCTTCGTCGCCCTGCCCCACCTGGACCGCGATCACACCCGCCTGACCAGCTACCTGGAAAGCGCCCGCCAGGAAGGGCTGGAGGTGGCGGTGCAGGTGCTGGCAGCCGAGGTGCTGCCTGCCAAACGCAAGGTCGCATTGGAGCTCAAGATCGAAGAAGGCGAGCTGGTGATCCGGGTGAAAACCCTGCGCTTCATCGCCGGCGAGCCGGTTACCCTGCACGACGCTTACATCCCCTACAAGCTGTTCCCCCAATTGCTGCAAGAAGATCTTAAAAACAAACACCTGTGGGATATCTTTGAATCCTACGGTGTGCGGGTCAAGCGCGCCGTGCAGCGCCTGGAAGCGCGCGAAGCCGATGAAGAAATCGCCGCGCTGCTGCGGGTCGATGAAGGTTTTCCGATCCTGTATAAGGAGCGCACCGTCCACCTGGACAATGGCACGCCGGTGGAATTCACCTACTGCTACAACCGCGGCGACCGCTACCGGCTGACCGTGGTATTGGAACGTTGAAAAATAAATTTCAGAAGGAGATTGCCCATGAGCAAAGATGTCGAGTTTGTTGTGCGAACCATTGCGGATACCGTACTGTTAAATGAAGCATATTTCAGCGAGCTGGATGGCGTGGTGGGCGATGGCGATTTCGGCTATTCGATCGCCCGCGGGTTCGAGAAAGTGCTGGGGGAATGGGACAATATCGACCGCAGCCTGCCCGGAAATTTCCTTAAAAAAATATCTTCCTTGATCATCAGCGCCGTCGGCGGAGTCTCTGGGACGCTTTGGGGAACAGCTTTCCTGCGGGCCGGGATGGTGATGGGAACAAAAGAAGCCATCACCCAGGAGGATATCGTGCCCATGTTCCGCTCGGCGATCGAGGGGATTAAAAAGCGCGGCAACAGCGATCTGGGCGACAAAACCCTGCTCGATGCCCTGATCCCGGCAGTGGGCGCGCTGGAAAAAGCCATCAACGAAGGAAAAACGGGCAGCCAGATCCTGGAAGAAGCTGCGGTAGTCGCCCGCGAACAAGCCGAAGCCACCCGCCCCATGCTGGCCAAACGCGGCCGGGCGGCTTACACGGGCGAGCGCAGCATTGGCACATTGGACGCCGGCGCCGTGGCGATGGCTGTCTTATTCGAGGCAGTCAGCCAGGCCTGGAAAGATTGATCGTTTCAAACCCCTATTTGGATTGGCTTGAAAGGAGTACCTGATGAAAAGGTTCGTCAATGATCCGAAAGATTTTGTACCCGAAATGTTGAAAGGGATTGCCCTGGCAAACCCCAAGACGCTGAAATATATCCCCGAATACAACCTGATCATGCGCACCGACATCCCAATGGACAATAAAGTCTCCATTATGCAGGGCTCCGGCTCCGGGCACGAGCCGGCGCATGTGATGACGGTTGGCAAGGGCATGCTGGATGCCGCCTGCCCGGGCAACGTCTTCGCAGCTCCACCGGCGGATTTCGTGTACAACACGACCAAATTGGAATCCTCGCCTATGGGTGTGCTGCATCTGCTGAACAATTATACCGGCGATACGATGTCCTTCGAGATGGGCCGAGAAATGGCCGAAGCCGAAGGGATCGAGGTGCGCACGGTGACGATCAACGATGATGTGGCGGTCAAGGACTCGCTGTACACCATCGGCCGGCGCGGCGTGGCCGGCAACTTCTTCGTGATGAAAGCCGTCGGCGCCGCTTCTGAGCAGGGCAAGAACCTGGCAGAGCTGGAAGCGATCGGCAACCATGTCGTTGCCAATGTACGCACCATGGGCATGTCGCTCACCGGCTGCACACCGCCCGCCAAGGGCAGCCCCATCTTCACCCTGGCTGAGGATGAGATGGAAATGGGCATCGGCATCCACGGCGAGCCGGGCCGCAAGCGCGTCAAGCTGGCGCCTGCCAACGCCATCGTGGACGAGCTGTTTGAAGCCGTCTCCAGCGACCTGCCCTACAAAGCCGGCGACGAAGTCGCCCTGATGATCAACGGCATGGGCGGCACCCCCATCTCCGAGCTGTATATCCTTTACGCCCACGCTCACGAGCTGTGCGAGAAGAAGGGCCTCAAGATCAAACGCAATTATGTCGGCGAGTACTGCACCTCGCTCGAAATGGCCGGCTTCTCGCTGACCCTGCTCAAGCTCGACCCCGAGCTGGAAGCCTTGCTGGCAGCCCCGGCCGAAATCGCTATCCGGGTCTTCTAGTTCTGGCTCGGCTCTCCAACCAAAACGCCATTCTGGAGGCTGGAAATCCAGCCTCCAGAATGCCTGTTTACCCACCGGAGGTGGTGAATGTCAATCGTTAATGCCAAAGAGATCATGGTCAAAGCTGTCGAGGGCAAGTATGCGGTCGGCGCCTTCAATATCACCAACCTGATCCAGATGGAAGCTGTCGTCCAGGCAGCTATTGAGAAAAATGCACCTGTGATCATCCAAACCTCGGTCAAACCGTCCAAATTCCTGGGGCGCAAGGTGCTGGTGGCAATCTACCGGGCACTCGCAGAGGAAGCCCCGATCCCGATCTGCCTGCACCTGGACCACTGCACGGATGTGGAATACTGCAAGCTGTGCGCCGACGCCGGCTATACGAATATCATGATCGATGCCTCCAAGCAGCCCTTCGATGAAAATATCCGCCAGACCAAGGAAGTGGTCGATTACTGCCATGCCATCGGCGGCATCTCGGTGGAGGGCGAGCTGGGCACGGTGGGCGGCG
>JAJZSS010000254.1 GCA_021849525.1 Chloroflexota bacterium | reverse complement strand
CAGGGTCCAGGCGGCGATCCGGTTCCCTGCCGCAACTTCGCGCTTCTGGCGGGCAATTTCAACTTCGATCGCCTCGCGCACCGCGGTGATCGAGTTCACGTTCTTGATCTCGGTCTTGGGGTTGAGATAATCGGCACCCACCGGGCGGATGGAGACATTGGCATCGCAGCGCAGGTGGCCTTTTTCCATATCGGCTTCCGAGATCCCCAGCCAGCGCAGCAGCTGGCGCAGGCGGATCAGGTATTGGGCGGCTTCGTCTGCCGAGCGCAGATCTGGCTCGGTGACCATCTCGATCAGCGGCACCCCGCAGCGATTGAAATCGATCATCCGCAGGCCCTGGTCGTTTTTGGTTTTTCCGGCGTCTTCCTCGATATGCAGCTTGTGGATGGCGACATGGCGGATATAGCCTTCGGGCATGGGCAGGTCCAGGTAACCGCCGTTTGCCAGCGAGCGGTCATACTGAGAGATCTGGTAACCTTTGGGCAGGTCGGGGTAGAAATAGTTTTTACGATCAAAGAAAGAAACCGGTGGGATTTCGGCGTGCATGGCGGCTGCCAGCAGGACGGCTTTCTCGACCACCGCCCGATTCAAAACCGGCAGCACCCCCGGCATGCCGGTGCATACCGGGCAGATATTGGTGTTGGGGGCGTCGTCCCACGAATCTGCCTTGCAGCTGCAGAAGATCTTGGTCCGGGTGTTGAGCTGGATGTGGGTTTCTAACCCGATAATGGCTTCAAATTCGATCATTCAGGGCCTCAATCGTTTTGGATGGCTATTTTGGGGCTGCATGCTGCCCGCCCTTTGCCTGTAAGCGAGCCTGAACAGAGGCGCTGGTCAGCTCGCGCAGCGCGTCAGCGGCTATCCAGCGGGCAGCTTTGCTGTCGATCTGCTGGATCTGGCGGGCAGTCTCGATGGCCTGCCCGTTCAGGCTCTGGCTGCGCTTGCCGATCTGGCGTAGAGCCCAGTTCACAGCTTTCTTGACGAAATTGCGCTCATCTCTTTCCGCGCGGGCGATCACAGGCAAAAACTGCGCCAGGCGTTCATCCGGGGCGTGTTTATCGTGGACAGCCAGGGTGGCCATGAGCACAAAGCCGGCGCGCTTGATGAAGGTCTCTGGCTGAGAGCTCCAGGCGAAGGCCTTCGAGTAGGCAAAGGGCGTGCGGGCGAATAAGCCGCAGGTCTGGTCGCAGATATCCCAGGAATCGAAATCCTGCACCCAGCGATCGATCAGCGCTTCAGACATCTGGCGTGGATCGGCGATGAAGCCCGCCAGCAAACGCGCTTCGTGGATGCCGCTATCCCACAGCTCCACTGCCAGGGTATGGTCGCGCCCGATCTCTTTAGCGATCTGGCGCATGTCTGGGATCGAGACCCCCAATGTGTTGTGGGGGTTAATGCCAAAGCGCGCCATCCCGGCGACATTGTCAGGATTTGATAAGGCCTTTAAGCGTTCCAGGATGACCTGGGCTTTTTCACTCATTCTTATTGTCTCATCCCCGCGCCAGGCTGACGGCGGCGCGGAAAGCCCGGTAAGCGGTGGGCATATCCGGGTTGGAAAAGCTGATTTCGCGCCCGTTCAGCCGTTCTACGCCGGGCAGCATGCTGGCGCGGTCTGCCATATCCGAGCTAAAAAAGGCAACCCGGATTTGAATGGGCGCTGGAAGGCGGAAAGGCGGCGGGGACTGCTGGCTGAGGTGCTTCTGCACGGCCCGGGCGGCAGCCTCGCAGATCTTCTCGTGCGTCTGGCTGGGCGGCAGGCATTCGGCGGACATGCGCCCGCTGGCCTGCTTGACCACGGCCACTTCCAGGTTACCCAACAGCGCCTTTGCTTCGCCGCATACCGTCTGGTCGCCGCTGACCATTAACACCGGCACATTAAAGTGCCCGCACACGGCCGCGTTCAAGCCAGCTTCGCCCACCAGCAGGTCGTTCAGCCACACTCCGCTGACCGTGGCGCTGGACCAGGTATGGTCGAGGATGGCGTTCTTCGATCCGGCGCAGGCGTGATAGCCAACGAAAAACACCCCGTCGATGCTGGCGTCGATCCCCTGGACCATCCCCAGCGGGCTGCCGTTTCCGCTGTTCAGGCGGGCACGTGGGTTCAGGTCTTCGATCAGGATGTTATAGCCATGGGAATGCCCGTCGGTAACCAAGAGTTCGGTAGCCCCGGCAGAGAGGGCGCCGCCGATGGCAGCATTGACATCCTCGGTCATCAGGCGCCGGAAGCGGGCGTATTCAGGGTGGGTGGACGTGACCTGGTCCCAGTTGACCACACCGGTGATGCCTTCCATATCGGCAGCAATCAAGATTTTCATGCTTACTTCTCTCCCGGGAGATTGCGCAGCACCGCCGGTTTGACTGCGCGCCAGGCTTCGGCGGCGGTCGCCAGCTCATAGGCGCGCCCGATGCGCAGCAGAGCCGCTTCGGCAAAATCCGGTCCCAGCAGCTGCAAGCCAATGGGCAGCCCCTGGGAGTCTAACCCGCAGGGCAGCGAAATGCCGGGGATGCCGGCGTGATTTGCCGGGACGGTAAGCTGGTCGGCGTACTGCATGAGCACGGTATCGCCGTAGACATCGCCGATGGGAAAAGCGGTAGTCGGCGTGGTGGGGGTGAGCAGGGCATCCAGGCGGTACGGGCCTGCTGGATCGAAAGCCCGGACGAAATCGCCCCGCATCAGGGTGCGCACCCGCTGGGCGCGGTTGTAATACTGTTCGGAGTACTGGGCGGCGCTGACATACATCCCCATCAGGATGCGCAGCTTGGGCTGCAGGCCGAAGCCCTGGGCGCGGGTTTTGCGGTACAGCTCTGATAGCTCATCCACCTGTTGGGGGGTGCGGTAGCCATATTTTACGCCGTCATAGCGGTGCAGGTTGGAGGCGGCCTCGACCCGCGAGATGACAAAGTAGGCCGGGATGCCGTAGGGAGTATGCGGCATGGGTATATTCTCGACGATCTCGGCGCCCTGTTCGGCCAGATGCTGGACGGCTTGCTTGACCGCACTCTCGATTTCCGGTGACAGGGGGGCACGCTGCAGCTCGCCGGTCTGGGGATCGGGGAATGTAATCTGGAAATAATCCGGCGAGAGTCCGATGCGCATACCGCGCACCCCGTTTTCCAAGCCTTCCAGATAGTTGGGGACCGGGACGTTGGGGGTGGTGGCGTCGTGCGGGTCAGCCCCGGCGATCACGCCCAGCATCAGGGCGGCGTCCGGGATATTGCGGGTCACCGGTCCAGGACAGTCTAAAGACGACCCAAAGGCGATCAGTCCGTAGCGCGAGACGCGCCCATAAGTGGGCTTCATCCCTACCACGCCGCAAAAAGCGGCTGGCTGGCGCACGGAACCGGCGGTATCGGTGCCAATGGAAAGCGGGCCTTCGCCGGCGGCAACCGCGGCAGTGCTGCCGCCGGAAGAGCCGCCCGGTACCCGGCGGGTATCCCAGGGATTGCGCGGGGCGGGCTGGAAAGCGGAGGATTCGCTGGACGAGCCATAGGCATACTCATCCATATTTACCTTACCCAGCATCACACCCCCGGCAGCCTCCAGGCGTGCCACTGGTGTGGCCGTGTAGGGGGCGGTGAAATTGCTCAGGATGCGCGAGCCGGCAGTGGTGAGCACACCGCGGGTGCAGAAGATATCTTTGACGGAGAAAGGCACTCCAGCCAGAGGGCCGGGATCCTCGCCGGCTGCGAGCTGGCGGTCGATCTCACTGGCCCGCTGCAGGGCGCGCTCGGCGGTGACGGTAATGAAGGCGTGGACCTTCTCGGCGTCCGCACCGGCATCTGGCGCAGGCTCCAGGCCGGGCGGCGCGCCGTCAATTGCGCTAATCCGCTCCAGGTGCGCTTCGGTCACCTGGCGGGCGGTAACTTCGCCGCTGTGGATCATCTGGCTGAGCTGAGTGGTGCCGAATAGAGGCTGGGCCGAGGTAATCGGGATGAAAATCTCATTGTCCTGGCTGGCTCCGGGCCCCTGACCCACGGCATTCAAGGCTCCAATCACTTGAAACTGCTGTCCCATTATCATGATGGAGGACCCCACAGGGTTTTGGCCACCAAATAAATTCAATGCCTGATTCGCTCCCAGGACGGCAACATGTTGAGCGGAAGACACTTCCTGCGGCGTGATAAAGTGTCCGGCTGCAACGGAAATCCCTCCAAGACGCAAATACGATGACGTTGTCCCGGCAATCTGGGCAGTCCCTTCGGTACTCAGTGTAGACACTTTGCCCCCGGTATTCATTTCCGGCACCACTTGCACAGAAAAAGGCAGAGCATGCGCGAT
>JAJZSS010000253.1 GCA_021849525.1 Chloroflexota bacterium | reverse complement strand
GTTGATGGTCTGCATCTTCGGGATAGCTGCGTTTAGCTGGTCCCAGGCGCCCATCCGGGCTGCCATGAGCACCATGAAGATATTCGCCCCGGCGCTGAAGTTCGGAGCGTCGTTGCCAATGACCAGGCCGGTGTAATCCGTCTCAGCTTTGTCCAGGGCATAGTTCATCAAGTTAAAAATATCGTCATCCAGGGAATTCATCTTGGTGTGGAACTCAAGACAGGCAACGTCATCGCCCAGATCAACCAGGCTGGCGCTGTCGTTCTGGCGGATGACTTTCCCGGCATCCTTCAGCTCTTTGAGCACAAACAGCTCCGGCGGGCGTTCAATCGGAATATAGCTGCCCAGGCTCGGATTATAGACTGCCAGCTTTCGCTCACCATCGTACTGGTAGAATGTCTGGCAGCCCTTCACCAGCATCTGATCCACCCAGGCCGCCGGGGGAAAACCTGCCAGGCGCATGGCGGCTGCAGTTTCTGGAACTCCCAGCATATCCCAGGTTTCAAAAGGTCCGGCCTCGTGGCCAAATCCCCAGCGCATCGCATCATCGATTGGCAGGGGAGTATCGGCGATTTCCGGGATGCGCTCAGAGGTATATGCCAGGCTCTGGTAGGTGATTGCCCGAGCCAGCTGGGCTGCACGATCTTCTTCGGCGAGGAGGGTTTTCAACCGCTCACCTAGAGATTCTTTGTCCCGGGCTTTGCCAATCGATTCAAAGCGTACTTTCTGCGGCGGCTCGTAATCGAGAGTATGTAGATTCAAAGACCAGAACTCTTTACCTCCATCCTCTTTGCGGACTTCTTTATAAAAGCCCTGTTTGGTTTTATTCCCAAGCCAGTTATTCTTCACCAGGCTGCCAATCATCTGGTTAACCGGTTCGGAGTTTAAGTAGCGCAATGCCTGCTTGTCATGTGGGATCGCAGGCGCCAGATTGCGACCGACGTGGTCCCAGACATCGATCCCAACCAGGTCAATCAGGCGGAAAGTTGCAGTTTTTGGGCGACCCAGCGCCGGGCCGGTGATGGCATCCACTTCATCGACTGTATAACCATTGGCAAGAATGTAATCCAGAGCGAAGGCCCCACTGCCAAACGCCAGGCGGTTGGCGATGAAATTTGGTGTATCTTTGGCTGGCACCACGCCTTTTCCCAGGCGTATCTCGGCGAAACGGCGAATAACCTGGACGACTTCAAGCAGGGTCTCGGCAGTGGGGATCACTTCCACCAGCTTCAGATAGCGGGGAGGATTGAAGAAGTGGGTGCCTAAAAAGTGCTGGCGAAAGCCAGGGGACAGTCCCTCGGCGATGGAGGTCACCGGAATGCCGGAGGTATTGGTGCTGACAATGGTATCCGGTTTGCGGACAGCGTCGATCCGCGCCATGAGCGCCTGCTTGATGGCAAGGTTTTCAACGATTACTTCGATGACCCAATCCGCTTCGGCGATGACCTGAAAATCATCTTCCAGATTCCCCACTTTCACCAGGGCAGCCGTCTCGGAGGTGACAAAACTGGCCGGGCGCGACTTGACTGCCCGGTCCAGGCCTTCTTTGACGATCCGGTTGCGCACCACCGGATCGTTCAGGGTGAGGCCTTGCTTTTCTTCCACCGGGGTCAGGCGATTGGGGATGATATCCAGCAAGGTAACTGGAACCCCGGCATTCGCCAGATGGGCAGCAATTGCAGCACCCATCGTGCCCGCCCCTATCACTACTGCTCGATGGATCTTGTAAGCCATCTTTCCTCCTCTCTACTAGTTCATTTCCTCACCTGCATTTACCCCCGACCTGGAAATTACGAAATACAATGATTGTCAGGTGCTAGATCGAGAAACCAGGTTCTCCCGTTTCTCCATCCGGTGGGGTGACCAATATTTTGTCAACGCGCATCCCATCCATATCCATAATTTCAAACTTTACATCATTCAGCTCGAAGGAATCCCCCGAAACCGGGATGCGTCCCAGGTGAGCCATAACGAAGCCGCCCAGGGTCTCATAACCACCCCGGTCAAAATCGGGTAAGTCTTTCAAGCCCACAGCCAGCAAAAATTCATCGACCGGCACCATGCCAGAAAACAACCACGAGCCATCTGGACGGCGGACGATCTCAGAGTCTTCTCCGCTGCCCGCCGATGGCAGCTCGCCCACGATAGCTTCGACCACATCCATAATGGTCACCAGACCCTGCAAACCGCCATACTCGTCGATCACCAGAGCGATATGGATCCCGCTTGACCGGAATCGTTCCAAAACATGGAGCGCCGGCAGGCTCTCCGGGACGAATTGGGCCAGCTTGATCGCCCCGGCAACATCCAGGTGTTCGCTCTCCAGTGATTGGGCTAACAAATCTTTCGCCTGGACAATCCCTTCTACATGGTCGAGGTTGCCCCGTGCAACAGGTAGATTTGAGAAGGGGCTGTGAAAGAGCATCTGGCGAATGGTATCGGGTGAGTCTTCCAGATCCAGCCAGTAGATCTCCGTGCGGGGGGTCATCAGCGTTCCTACCCGCCGGTCACCCAGGCGAAAAACTCCTTCTACCATGTGCTGCTCGGCAGCATCGAAAACTCCGGCAGAGGTACCTTGCTCGATCATGACCTTGATCTCGGCCTCGGTCACAGGTGGTTCGTTGGGGCTTTTCTTGCCCAGCAAACGAAGTACCCCTGTTGTTGAAGTGCTCAGCAAGCGAACCAGGGGAGACGTAAGTCGAGATAAGGTGCGCATCGGTCCGGATACTTTGGAAGCAACATCTTCCGGGTTAAAGAGCGCCAGTTGTTTCGGAACCAGCTCACCCAGAACCAGGCTCAGATAAGTGATGGTGAGAACGACGATCACCAGGCTGAGGGTAGGGGCATATGGTTGTAACCACGGAAATGTCTCCATCCAGGCCTGTAAGTATTCGGCGACAGTGGCTCCACCAAACGCACCGGAAAGAATCCCTACCAGGGTGATGCCAATCTGGACTGTGGACAGGAAATCCGAGGGCTCATTGGCAAGCTTCAAGGCTGCCTGCGCATCCTCATCGCCATCCTCGGCGCGCTGCTGTAATCGGGCTTTGCGGGAGGATACGACCGCAGTCTCCGACATGGATAACACGCCGTTGATCAGGATTAATGCCAGGATCAGCAGGATTTCGAGAACAATTTGAGTCATTTTCGCAGCTCGCGGTTAAAGAATTCGATCACACGCTGGTTGAACAGGTCTTCACCTTCGTCATAAAACGTATGCGGCATCTTCGGGTAGGTATAACATTCCACATTTTTGCCCAGGGCGGTCAAGCGCTCGCATAAATCCCGGGACCACTCCGGAGGCACGATTTCGTCTGCCGTACCATGGTGGATGGATACCGCCGCAGAAATGTTTTCCAGGAAATAGATCGGCGAAATCCGGGTCAGCTCCTCCACCGGAACAGCCAGCTCATCTACGCCGCGCACGCTGTAAGACCAGCTGTTGATCGCCTCATAATTCTGGCGCTCATCACCTGACATGGCGGCATATAACACCGCGGCTTTGACTGCCGGGTTGACCGTGATCACGCGGGTGCTGATCCCTCCGCCCATACTGTGCCCCCACAGGCCTAATTCACCGCCGTTTGCCCGTTCCAGCAAGCCGGTGAAACCGGATTGAGCCTGCACCAAAGCAATCAGGTTGAGCACATCGATCGCCATCCCCACCCGAAACAGATTATCGCCATCATCTGAAGGACGATAACCGCGCAGATTAGGATGCAGCACCAGGAAACCTGCCCGCGCCAGCGCATCAGCGTAGCCGGTGGTGTAATCCAGGGTCTGGTAGACCGCCGGCTCGATGTAGCCATGCAGGGCGATGATCACCGGAAAAGGACCTTCGCCGCGGGGCGTATTGGCAAAACCATAGATTTGCAAGCCATCGCTGGGATAACTGATCAGAGTGCGCGTATAGTACGAAGTGACCTGCAGGGTTTCCTGGACCTGGATCTCGCCGCCCCCATACTCCCGGTTTCGCAGGTATTCGATGGTATAAGCCTGAAACGGATCAGGGGTGGAAGTGGGCAGCGGCGTGAGGCTGGGCAGCAGGGTAGGGCTGGGGGGAACGATTGTCGCAGTCGGAACCGTGTGCACGACCGGTGTGGGAAGGACAACGGAGGCACTGCTAACAGAAGTCGGGTTATCAATCACCGGTACGGGATTTTCAGCCCAATAATTGGATAGCCGGCAGCCTACTGCACTGAACAGGAGTATGCCAGACAGGCAAGCCAACCAGAATATTCGTCTGGTAAGGTTCCAGGGCGAGGGGAGAACAGGAAGTT
>JAJZSS010000252.1:1944-4284 GCA_021849525.1 Chloroflexota bacterium | reverse complement strand
TCAAATTGAATGTGGCAATCCTCAGGCCGCCTTGGGGTGCGCCGGCCGGCTCCAGCGCCACAGGGGTGAGCAGAGGCTCGGAATCGAGCTGCAGGCAGAACAATCCAAAACGAAAATCCAGGACGCCGGTCAATCCCTGGAGCATATCCCATACCCGCGCTTCGGGTTTGATCTCGGCGATCCCGCCATCATCCACGCACAATCCCAATCCGGTCGAGTCATCCAAAAATAAACGCTCGATCGCGGCGCCATCGCCCACCACCCAGGTGCGGTCATCGGCGTCGGTGGGACCAACCACCCGGGCACCAGCCAATCCCAGGCGCATGCCTTCTATACTCTCAAAATACTGCTCACCTGCGGAACGATCTACCGGCGGGTCGAAGAGAACCGGCTCAGGTAAGGAGTTGCCTGAGCTCAGAATTTCTACCTGATCCGGCGCGGTAACGAGCTCGGTCAGACCATAGTATTCCTGAACCTGACCGCTTACACGCGCGTGATCCCCTGCATTTACCCAATCCCCCGGTTCACCCAGGTAAACGAATATCCCATCCGAGGAGAGCGGGTCTGAATCGCAATTTTCGTGTTGCAGAAAAAATCCCCTGCGCGAGGTGGAATCCAGATCCAGCTGAACAACCCCCACGGTTTCTACCTGCTGGCCTATATACGGGGAAACGTCGCTGCCGCCCTGCAAATCACAAATGCGGACCTGCAAACCCTGAGCGCTGGTGGTCAGCAGTGATCTCGTCCAGAATAGCAAGACCAGACCTGCTCCGATCCACTTCCCCCATTCCTTCGCGGCCGTGAAGCGCGATGCCAAGCGAATTCCTCCTGCTGGTGAATCCGGACACTAGTATAAATATAGCCCAAAATCAAGTTTCGTCAACTTTTTGATTTGCAAATTTCGGCTCTGCAGATTAATAATCTGGGAAATTTCCTCCATAGTGGCTAACAAATATGCAAACTATTCGTTTTATATACTATAATCATTTCAGGGAAGGAATTGAATGGACATGGATTTGTAATGGTATTTTTCATCCATCGCCCAGGAAGGAGGCTTGGCTGGCCTGACCCTTGTTAACCATCTCAAATCATGTACGTGGATCAATCGTTCCATCTATTTTACATCGTAACCAGCACGTCCTTTGAAAAGGAGATTGAACATGTCTTACAAGACCCGATGGTTTCGGATTCTATCTGGGGCGATTATTCTCACCCTCCTTCTGGCGAACTTGCCCCTGGCGATATTTGCACCCCAGCAAGCTTTTGCCCAAAATGAGCCGGTATTTATCAACGAAATCCATTACGACAACGCCAGCACTGACGCGGGCGAGGCAATTGAAATCGCCGGACCAGCCGGGACTGACCTCACGGGCTGGTCTCTGGTGCTCTACAACGGCAGTGGGGGCGTGACTTATACGACAACTGCCTTAAGCGGCGTGATATCCGATCAACAAAATGGATTCGGGGTGCTGCACTTCACCTATCCGGTTAACGGTATCCAGAATGGCGCTCCGGATGGCCTGGCGCTGGTCGATGATGGTGGCGCTGTCGTCCAATTCCTGAGCTACGAAGGTTCATTTACTGCCACGAATGGACCAGCTGTTGGCATGGTCAGTGAAGATATCGGGGTTATCGAAGGCGGCAGCGACCCGGCAGGCTTATCCCTCCAGCTGTCTGGCACGGGAACCCTGTACAGCGATTTCAGCTGGACCGCTCCATCAGCCAGCAGCTTCGGGGCGGTAAATTCAGGGCAAGTTTTTGAAGTTCCTGTTATCGACCTCGTTATCAACGAGTTTTCCGCCAGCACAACCGGGACCGACGTTGAATATCTTGAGCTGTACGGTATGCCCAATACCGATTACTCAGCATTTTCTGTGCTCGAGATTGAAGGCGACACCACTGGGGCAGGCGTTGTGGATGAGGTTATCGCGGTTGGGACGACAGATGCCAGTGGATTCTGGCTGGCTTCTCTGGCAGCCAACGCCCTGGAAAACGGTACCATCAGCCTGCTCCTGGTTGAAGGATTCACCGGAGCACTTGGCAATGACCTCGATACCAATAATGACGGCATCTTCGACAGCACACCCTGGACCAGTGTAAGAGATAGTGTGGCGGTCAATGATGGCGGCGCAGGCGACTTTACTTACGGGACAAACACCCTCGGAGTCGCATATGACGGCTTCGCCTTCGCTCCGGGCGGCGCATCGCGCATCCCGGATGGCTTTGACAGCGACGCGATCAGCAACTGGGTGCGCAATGACTTTGACCTGGCCGGCATTCCGGGTTACGCCGGCAGTATCGTGCTGGGCGAAGCCTACAATACCCCCGGCGCTCCGAATC
>JAJZSS010000252.1:0-1934 GCA_021849525.1 Chloroflexota bacterium | reverse complement strand
GGCGATCCTTTCACTCCGATCTACACCGTACAGGGTAACGCCGATGCCAGTCCCCTGGTTGGCACAGAGGTGGCTGTCGAAGGCGTGGTGGTCGGCGATTTCCAGAACAATGCCAGCCTCGATAATGGCAACCTGAACGGGTTCCATGTTCAGGATTCCTCTGGCGATGGCGACTCCACAACATCGGATGGTGTATTTATTTATGCACCGGGTGGAGAAGATGTGGCTGTCGGCGAGCATGTGCGCGTCCGCGGCGCAGTCTCCGAATTTAACGGCATGACCGAGATTACCGCCTCCCAGATCTGGCACTGCGGGAGCGGCACGGTTGCTCCTACAGCTCTGGCCTTGCCGGTAGGCAGTGTGGGCGACTTCGAAGCCTATGAAGGCATGCTGGTATCTTTCCCCCAGCCGCTCGTAATTTCCGAGTATTTCAACTTTGACCGTTATGGCGAGATCGTCCTGACCTCGCAGCGCCATCTGACCCCCACCGCCCAATTTGAGCCCGGGTCAGCAGAAGCTGCCTTTGCCGCCCAGCAATTCTTGCTCGACCGCATTACACTTGACGACGGGCGATCTGCACAGAACCCCGATCCCGCCATCCATCCCAATGGGAGTGTTTTTGACCTCAACAATCTTTTCCGAGGCGGGGACCTGGTCGCCAATGTAACTGGCGTGCTGGATTATAGTTTCAACCTGTACCGCATTCAGACCACCCAGGGCGCGGACTATATCCCGGCCAATCCACGCCCAACCCAACCGGATGAAGTCGGCGGCTTTACGAAAGTTGCCAGCTTCAACGTTTTGAACTACTTCACTACGATCGATCGTGGTCCAGCATTCTGGATTTGTGGTCCTAACCAGGACCAGGAATGTCGCGGCGCGGATACTTACGATGAATTGGCCCGCCAGCGAGCCAAGATTGTCGCTGCATTGAGCACCATCAATGCCGATGTGGTCGGTCTGATCGAGATAGAAAATAATCCCGGCGATGGACCGACCGCCGACCTGGTCAGCGGGCTCAACGATTTCTTCGGCATGGGAACATATGATTACATCGCGACCGGTGCAATTGGTACAGACGCCATCCGCACCGCCCTGATCTACAAGCCCGGCGAGGTCACCCCATTGGGCAGCTACGCAATCCTGGATACCTCGGTCGATCCCCGCTTCCTGGACGATAAAAACCGCCCGGTGCTGGCGCAAACCTTCGTCGATAACCTCACCGGTGAGATTTTCACCGTTGCGGTCAACCACTTGAAATCCAAGGGCTCGGATTGCAATGATGTCGGCGATCCTGATCTGGGCGATGGCGCCGGGAACTGCAACGTTACCCGCACACTGGCTGCCCAGGCGCTGGTGGATTGGCTGGCGACCGACCCGACTACCAGCGGCGACACGGATTTCCTGATCATCGGCGATCTCAACTCGTATGACAAGGAAGACCCGATCGACATCCTTCTCGCCGCTGGTTACACCGACCTCGTCGCTCAATTCCTCGGCGAAGAAGCCTACTCCTATGTCTTCGATGGGCAGACGGGTTACCTCGACCATGCCCTGGCGAGCGCTGGTATGACGGGACATATCAGTGGGGCATCCATCTGGCATATCAATGCCGATGAGCCTGATCTGATCGATTACGAGATGACTTTCAAGCAAGACGCCCAGGACGCCATCTTCGCCCCGGATGCCTACCGGTCTTCGGATCACGATCCGGTGGTAATCGGTATCTGCGAAGCCACGCCGCCTGAGCTGCTCATCGAACTGAACCAGACCATGCTCTGGCCACCCCGCCACCAGTATGTGACCATCCAGGCTGCCCTTACAGCCAGCGATAATTCCGGCGTCGCGCCAACCATCACATTAATCTCAGTAACCTCAAATGAGGCAGATGAAGGGCTGGGCGATGGCGACATGCCCAATGACATTGTGATCAT
>JAJZSS010000251.1 GCA_021849525.1 Chloroflexota bacterium | reverse complement strand
GCTCTACCTGTGCCATCGATCACTTTAGAGCTGGCTGACTCCTCATCTACTCAGCGCAATCCAGTTTTTTCAAGAATGTGCACCGATCCAAATATTCAGGGGGCTAAGGAGGCAATCCAGGCACAATCTCATCTCACCGATTTTGAGTCCCAGCGTATGCAGGATATTTATTAAACCTGTTGGTTTATACAATTTTAGGCAACAAGGAGGTCGGCCAATGCGTACCCGGTCTAAAGCACAAATCATGCAGTCTGGTTTCGTATTCCTGGTCCTGATCAGCTTACTCGCCTCGATTACGCCGCCAACACCTGTAATCGCCGATCACACCCCAGATCCCACCACTGTGACCATCGCCGGCAGCCTGCAAAGCGCCCTGGGCTGCTCTGGCGACTGGCAGGTAGATTGCGCTCTCACTCACCTCGCCTATGATGCCAATGATGAGGTCTGGCAGGCCAGCTGGGAGATCCCCACCGGCGGCTATGAATATAAAGCTGCGTTGAACGATTCCTGGGACGAAAATTACGGTCTGCATGCCGAGCCAGGCGGCGCGAATATTCCCTTGAATCTTGCCAGCTCCAGCTCGGTCAGGTTCTACTATTCTCACCATTCCCACTGGATCACCGACAATGCCGGCTCTGTGATCGCTACCGTGCCGGGCAGCTTCCAATCCGAGCTGGGCTGCAGCGGAGACTGGGATCCGGGCTGCCTGCGCTCCTGGCTGCAGGACCCCGACGGGGATGGCGTTTACAGCTTCACCACCACCGCTTTGCCTGCCGGCAGCTACGAGGCCAAAGTCGCCATTAACGAAAGCTGGGATCTGAATTATGGCGCTGGCGGCGAACAAAATGGTCCCAATATCCCCTTCAATGTTCCCTTTGATGGCATTGAGATGACCTTTTCTTATTACGAAGCCAGCCATCTCCTCACCATCACCGCTGCCAACCTGTCTTATCCGGACAATAATATCGAATGGGATGGCGTCCGCCACGATTCACGCGACGTGCTCTACCGCACTCCTGGCGGGGCTCTACCCGCCGGTACTCCGGTCACCTTGCGCCTGCGCACCTTCCACAATGACA
This sequence comes from Chloroflexota bacterium, assembly GCA_021849525.1. Classification (GTDB taxonomy): domain Bacteria; phylum Chloroflexota; class Anaerolineae; order Anaerolineales; family UBA4823; genus JAJZSS01. The sequence continues at coordinate 3,206 of JAJZSS010000251.1, read as the reverse complement.
TAACCGGAGCCCGCCTGCGTATATACGACCTCAACGCCAGCAGCCAGATCTTCTACGACCTGTCCCTGGCTGCCAGCGATGTGGACTGCTACCAGCCTGGCCTGGAGGCCCGCACCTGCGATTTCTGGGAGACAACCCTCGAAGAGGCTGCCCCCAACAACCTGTGGTATCGCTTCATCGTAACCGATGGCAGCGACACCGACTATTACGCCGACAACACCGCCGCCCTGGATGGTGGCTTGGGCGTCGTGACCGACGAGCCGGTGGACAACAGCTTTGCCCTGATGTTCTACGACCCGGCTTTCAGCACCCCGGATTGGGCGCGCACCGCCGTCATTTACCAGATCTTCCCTGATCGCTTCCGCAACGCGGATGATGACAATGACCCGCAAACCGGGGATCCGCGCTATGACGACCCGGTCCTGGCGCTGGATTGGGGAGTCCTCCCCGAGGGGTACTGCCGCAATTACGATGGTGCCCTCGATAACTGCCCCTGGCGCTTCGACGACACGCCTCCCGATTACAGCCCGGTTATCGAAGGTCCGCGCGGCCGCGATTACTTCGGGGGAGACCTGCAGGGAGTGATCGAAAAATTACCCTACCTGCGCTCGATTGGCGTCAACACCATCTATTTCAACCCGATCTTTGCTGCGCAGTCTAACCACCGCTATGACACGGAGGATTATTACCAGATCGATCCCGCCCTGGGCGACCTGGCAGATTTCGAACAGCTGATTACCCAGGCAGAAATCTACGGCATCCGCATCATCCTGGACGGCGTCTTCAATCACATGTCCTCAGACAGCCCGCTTTTCGATCGCTACCGCGATTACGCCGCCCTGGGCGCCTGCGAAGCTGCGGATTCAACCTATCGCGATTGGTTCAGCTTCCGCCCTCCCGGCCCTTTCGAGCCAGCACCCTGTGCGCCCTCCACCCCCGGCGGTGATGATACCTACTACAATGGCTGGTTTGGCTTCGACAGCATTCCGGTGATCAACAAATCCAACCCCGAAGTCCAGGATTACTTCCTCACCAACCCCGATTCGGTCAGCCGCTTCTGGCTCAACAACGGCGCCTCTGGCTGGCGCCAGGATGTCATGGGCGATGCTTCCTTCCCCGACGGCTACTGGGAGACCTTCCGCCAGATCGTCAAGACCGAATACCCCGAAACCCTGATCATTGGCGAGCTGTGGCAGAAGGACAGCACCCTGCTGCGCTATCTGCGCGGCGACCGGGCGGACACCACCATGAACTACCGCCTGCGGGATGCTGTCCTGGGCTTGCTCAGCCCCGGAGCATTCGACTCGAAAGGCTTTGGCGACAGCGGGCGGGTGATCACTGTCAGCGAGTTCGCCGCCCGCCTGGCATCCATCCAGGAAGATTACCCCGCCGGCCCTTACTTCACCCTGATGAACCTGCTGGGCAGCCACGATACCGAGCGCTTGCTGTGGGCGCTCACCCCGGGAGATGAAACCACCGCCGATAAAGAGAACAATAAGACCAACCTCACCGAGGGCCAGCGCCGCCAGCAGATTGCCGCTCTGATCCAGTTCACCATGCCCGGCGCCCCCACCATCTACTACGGGGACGAGGTCGGCGTGACCGGAGATGACGATCCTGACGACCGCCGCACCTTCCCCTGGATCGACAGCGGTGGTCACGCCAATTACAACGTGATGCGCGTCTACCGCACCCTGGCGATCCTGCGCAACAAGCTCCCCGCCCTGACCGAAGGCGACCTGACTGTTCTCCTCGCCGACGATGACAACCAAACGGTTGTCTACGGGCGCAAGATCACTTCCCAGGCAGCCCTGGTTGCCATCAACCGCAGCGCCGAGACCCGGTCTGTCACCATCCCGGTTGCCGGTTACCTGCCGGATGGCGTGCGCCTGAATCTGATCTACCAGGCCGGTCCGAAGGGTCCCGCCTTTATGACCATGGTCCGCAACGGTCGGGTCCAGGTCAATCTGCCCCCGATGAGCGCCATGCTCCTGGCAACCCCCATCACCGATTTGCTGCCGCCTGCCGCCCCACTCAACCTGAGGATCACGGAGGAAGGCAGCCAGCAGGTCAGCCTGGCCTGGGATGCTGGAGCCCGCAACACCACCTACAACGTATACCGCAGCCCGCTCAGCGGCGGCGGCTGGGTGAAAATCAATCCCGCCCCGCTCGCCACCCCCGCCTTCACCGATACCGGCCTGCGCAACGCTCGCCTGTATTTCTATGTGGTCACTGCCCTGGACTCGCGCGGCAATGAAAGCGGCTTTTCCAACCAGGTCAGCGCTCTGCCCCACTACCAGATCGGCTGGGCAAACCTGCAGTGGCCGCCCACCATCGAGCACACCATCAGCGTCACGAACCGTACCCCTAATATCTATGGGCAGGTCTGGATTGATGGCGCTACCAGTGCCCCCGGGCCGACGGATGGCCTGCGGGCTCAGGTTGGCTTCGGCCCACAGGGGAGCAACCCGGATGGCAGCGCAGACTGGTTCTGGGTCGATGCGATCTTCAATGTCGATGCCGGCAACAACGACGAGTTTATGGCCAGCCTGCTGCCCGAACAGACAGGCAGCTTCGACTATGTCTACCGCTATTCCACCACCAACGGCCGTGACTGGCTGTATGCCGACCTGAATGGTCCCATCCCGGCTGCTGCTCTGCCGCCCAACCCGGGCCGGCTCACCGTCTTGCCGGGCGCTGACACAACCCCACCGGTTGCCCCAACCGGCCTGCATGTCGTCGCCGCGTCTCCCGCCGGCGTGGAGCTGGCCTGGGATGCCGTGGCTGGCGACCCCAGCCTGTATGGGTATGAAATTCGCCGCAGCCCGGTCTCTGGCGGCCCTTACACGACCCTGGCGCTGCTCGCCGGCCTGACATCCTATGTCGATACCGATGTGATCGAGGGCGCGACTTACTATTATGTCGTCCGCTCCGTGGATGCATCCTTCAACCGCTCTGCCGACTCGTCCGAAGTGCAGGCTACCGCCGCGCTGCGCACCGTCACGTTGAACTTCACGGTGACCGTGCCCGCCACCACCGATGCCGCCGGGTATATGGTCCACATCGCCGGCACCCTGGATCGCCTGGATGGCGGCCTTCCTTCATGGGATCCGGGTGGAGTCGTCCTCACTCGCCTGGATGCAACTCACTGGACCATCACCCTCACCGGGCAGGAAGGCGTCCAGATTGAGTATAAATACACCCTC
>JAJZSS010000250.1 GCA_021849525.1 Chloroflexota bacterium | reverse complement strand
GCGAGCCTGATCGCTGATCAGATCACCTTTTATTTTATCTGGGTCAATAACCAGGATTCCATCCGTATGCGCCAGGCGAGCGGCAAGCCCATCGACAGGGGAAAATCGTAGATCAGTCGTCGAAGGGCCAAAAGCGGGCTGAACGACACAATATTGCTGCAGGGCTGATTGATAAAGGAAAAGATGCAGGATATCAGGCTGGAAATCAGCCAGAAGTGTCTGGTTGAATAGCTCTACAATCTCGGATAAGGTGACCTTTTTGGATACGGAGCTGACAAAGTTTTCCAGTCGAGCCGGGTCAAAAGCTGTTCGAGGCTTGAATAAGCGGTCAATTGAGTCTTGCATTGTGGCGCGCAAAGGATAAATGATCAGCGCAGTAAACACAATTGCCAGACCAAATATCCAGGGATTCGCAGGTTGGACCAGGCTGCCCAGTACAAGGCTGATTCCACTTACCAGCATAAGATAAGCCGCGGCAGTCAAGAACAACAAAATCCCATAATAAACTGCCCGGTGCAGCGGATTTATTGAAGACATGCCCGAATTGTACGTTACCTGAGAACGAAAGGCAATGCAGAAGGGTTTACTATTTTGTTATGTCAATTCGTTGAAGTAGAAAACCGCCGCACATAATCCAAGGCTGCAGCCTCGTGGCCCACATCATGATGCGCCTGCTCGGATAAATACCACTTGTTTTCCAGAACCTCACAATATAACTCTACTTCGTTGGTATTTTCATCCACCATGTTTCTCAAGTGAGTTACAGTGGGCAGGTAGATAGTGTTCTGCCAGTGATATGCGGCTACGTTTAATGGGACGCTGCGATTTTCTCTGTTCGACAGGTTTGCCTGAACCTGGAGTATTTCATTCATCATTTTGCGCGCTTGCATTTCTTCGGTATCCAGACCAGTCAGGCTGAGAAGCTGGTCACGGTGAAAAGTCCGGTCGGTGACCGTGGGGCGCAGGATGACCTGGGAGCCCGAATCCAGCTCTACCATCTCCACCGAGCTGACTGAGAATCCCAATTCGTTCAGGCTGCGGATGCGTTCCTGAATGCGATAATTCTCCCCCGGTCTGATGATGATTTCCTTGCGGATCTCTTCCCACAAGCTCTGGTAGCTCAGACGGATATACATGCCGGCGTCTGTGGATGGAACTGCCACCAAAGGGTGAAATCCTTCTTGAGCAGCTTCAAAAAACAATTCACCCAGCTCCCGTCCAACATTCTCTTCCATAATTTCTAATTCCAGATGGCGCAGGTCAGGAGTCAGCCCCTTGGGATGGATCTCTGCCGTTTCAGCATCCACGAGGTAAGCCTGTAAAGCCCCAGCATCCCGGCGGAACAAGGTATTCGATAATGAACAATCACCCCAGAAAATTCCTGCTAAATGGAGCTGGACCAATAAACCGGCAATCGCATCCAGGAGATGCTTCCGGTAGCGCTCCAGGCCGCCATGCTGAAACAGAGAGCGGTAGGGGATCGAATGGTCCAGGTAGCGCGTGATCAGCAGCCCGCGGCGGGGAGTCGTTAGATATTCTGACCGCCGCCAACCGACCGGAGACACGGTCTGAATATTAGCGGTCTCTAACTGGATCAGGAGTTTGTACTCTGTTTCTGCCAGGTCACCGGGCATCTCCTTGATCGCATACAGAGCGCCGGAATAATTCACAAACACCACGGGGTGGCGAGATTCACCCCGCGGCAGTTCTTCCAGGCGCGGCGTTTGCCCTGCCCACTCGTCTAGGGGCAGATGCCAGGGGAGGTCACTGAAATCAGGCGCTTCAAAGACGGAAAACTGGTCTTGCACTGGACCCCTTAATTCTCACTGCTTCCACCGGTGAGCGTTCTCGATGTACTCCAGGCTTTGATGGCGGAAGTAGGTATTATACAAATCGGCATAATGCCCGCTGTGAGCCAACAATTGGGCATGGCTGCCTTCCTCGATTATTTTACCGTTTTCCAGGACAAGAATGCGATCGGCTGCTTTGACGGTTGAAAGGCGATGGGCGATTAAGATACTGGTCGTATGCTTCAGGATCAAATTCAGAGTTTGTTGGATCTGCCATTCGGTAAAAGGATCGATACTGGCAGTGGCTTCATCCAGGATGAAGATTGCCGGGCGATGAACCAGAACCCGCAGCAAAGAGACGAGCTGGCGCTGCCCCATCGATAGCCGCGCTCCGCGCTCGCCCACTTCCGTCTCCAGGCCATTGGGCAGGGATTCGAGCCACTCACCATCCCCGATCTGGGTGACCAGAGAATCAATTTCCTGAGCGGTAATATCCCGTGGGCAGGCATAACAAATATTTTCCGCCACCGATCCCGAGAACAGAAAAGGCACCTGGGAGACAATCCCCAATTGTTGGCGATAGGAATGTAAATCCAGGGAGCGAATATCCATCCCTTCGACCAGCAGTTGACCGGATTGAAACTCATAAAAACGAGCAATCAGCTTGGCAATAGAAGACTTGCCCGCCCCTGTATGCCCTACCAGGGCGATCGTCTCACCCGGCTGGATATGCAGATTAAAATCTTTCAGGATCCCATCACCGGTATTGTAGGAGAAATTCAAATGCTGAAATTGGATATCCCCTCGCAGGCCGGGAGTAATGCGATTGCCAACCTGCTTTACCGCTGGCTCGGCATCGATCAAGGCAAACACCCTTTCGGCTGCAGATAGCCCGGATTGTACCTGAGCCCAAAATGCCGAGAGATTTAATACCGGGAAGAAAAAACGATCTAAACCCTGGATAAACAGGTACCAGGAGCCAGCTGTGACTGCCCCGGTGGTGGCGCTCAGCCCTCCCAGATAGACCAGCATGCCGGTGCCGGCTCCACCCAGAGCATTAAGAGTAGGAAATACTGCCGAGAGCACCATCCCACGCCGGATATTTACGGCATAGGAACGTTGGTTAGCAAGCTCGAATTCGTCAAATACCAGCCGCTCCTGGCGGAAATTCTTGGCAATCGCGATCCCACTGACCGTTTCTTTGATGGTTGAGTTGACATTTGCCATGGCTCGCATTCCCGAACGGGTGACAACCCGTGCCAGTCGGCGGAACCCTATGGCTACGGCAAATACGACAGGCAGGATGGCAAACAGATATAAGGAAAGGCGGAGATCGATCTGGACCATCACGATGCCCAAAATGATTGACTGGGTGAACTGTGAGAATAAATCGGTGATCAAAACGACGGTTTGGCCGAAATCATTGGTGTCGGTGGAAATCCGGGAGACAACTTTACCGGACGAGACTTCGTCGTAGAAGGATAGATCATGCCCGGCAGCAGCCTGGAAAGCTTCACTGCGCAGCTTCAGAATGATGTCCCCAATCATTCGCACAACCAGCCGGCGGCGCAGCCAGTTGGCTGCCCAGCTCGTTACTCCGGCAAACAGGATCAGACCGCATAGCAGAAGGATGCCACTCGTCTGCAGGTTGGGGCCAAGAGTATCTAACCCGCGAGAAACAAAAAGTGGAACAGACGCACCTGCCACAGCGATATAGATCAATAACAAAACAACAGCCGCTAAACGCTTTGAATGGGGACGAAAATAACCCACCATCCGCCCGACCAGCTGCCGGTCGGTATACTGGCGATCATAACCTTCTTGATCCAGACCGCTAAAAAATCCCATAGGCGAGGGTGTTCCTAAATAAAAATTCTCCGGTAAGCCGGTGAGGTCTCGAGCAGCTCGGCGTGTGTCCCAGCCGCCACCATACGCCCCTGGCGCAGTACGATGATCTTATCCGCCCAGCGGATCTGCGAAAGGCGGTGGGTAATCATTAAGGTTGTGCGACCTTGAGTGGCGGCATAAATGGCACGCTGGATTTTATCTTCAGTGGCGGAATCAATCGCGCTGGTAGAATCGTCCAGGACCAGGATTGCAGGATCAGTGAGGAAAGCTCGAGCGAGTGCCAGGCGCTGCCGCTGCCCGCCCGAAAGTGTCACTCCCCGCTCGCCGATCACCGTCTGGTAGTCTTCTGTCAGGTCCACAATGAAATCATGTGCCTGAGCTGCCTGGGCTGCTTGCTCAATCTGCGCCTCTGTCGCCGAAGGCTGACCAAAGGCGATATTCTCACTCACCGAGCGGGAGAATAAGAATATATCTTGCTCGATAAACGATATTCGCCGGCGTAAGGCTTCCAGTTTCCAGTCCCGCACATCCACGCCATCCACCAGAACCTGCCCGGCGGAGGCATCGTATGTGCGGTTGACCAACCTGACCAGGGTCGTCTTCCCGGCTCCGGTCTGCCCGACCAGGGCAAGGGTCTCTCCGGGTTCTA
>JAJZSS010000249.1:3901-4311 GCA_021849525.1 Chloroflexota bacterium | reverse complement strand
ATCGGGATGAAAAAACCTTAAAGCCGGTCGAATACTATAACAAATTACCGGTGGAGCCTACCGTGTCAGTCTGCCTCATATTGGATCCCATGCTGGCAACCGGTGGCTCAGCCGTAGCTACCGTCGATGTCCTGAAACGATGGGGAGTCAAGAAGATTAAATTTGTGGGAATTATTGGAGCCCCCGAGGGGATCGCACTGATGCAAAGCCACCATCCAGAAGTGCCCCTCTATTTAGCGGCAATCGATGAGCGCTTAAACGAGCATGGATATATCCTGCCCGGTCTGGGTGACGCTGGCGACCGCCAGTTTGGCACCGGCTGAATTAGGCTGATCTGAACTCAAAAACACCCGCGGAAGGATAAATGGCCGCGGGTGTTTTATTTTTCGGAGGGCGTTAAAAGCCCCAGA
>JAJZSS010000249.1:0-3891 GCA_021849525.1 Chloroflexota bacterium | reverse complement strand
TTGCTGACCGCCTCCGCCCGGTTGGCAGCGCCTAATTTTTCGAGGATATGGCGCACATGGGTTTTAACAGTATTCTCTGAGATGACCAGGAGGTTGGATGTCTGGAGAGTTGTGTTGCCGTGGGCCAGGCAGCGCAGGACTTCCATTTCTCGATCGCTCAATACAGGCTCAACAGGCTGGGATGCGCCTGCTTGCAGTGCACCCAGGACCTGGCGGGTGACATCCGGTGAAAGGACAGACAATCCCTGGTGAATATTCCCTATGGCGCGGATTAAATCTTCCGGCTCCACATTTTTTAGCAGATAACCGTCTGCACCCGCCTGAATAGCGCCAAAGAGATCCGCTTCATTTTTGGAGATGGTTAACATTAAGATTTTAATGTTCTGAGTTTGCGGCTGGGCGCGTAAAGCCCGCACTGTCTCAACGCCGTCCATCCCGGGCATATTGACATCCAGGAGAACCACTTCCGGGAGGGTTCGTACGATCATTTGCAGCGCGTGGTGCCCTTCGCCGGCTTCACCTACCACTTCGATATCCGGCGATTCCTGGAGCAGGTTGATCAGTCCGGCTCGAAATAAGGCATGGTCATCCACAACAGCCAGGCGTATCTTCTTCATGAGTTGGATCCTTTAATATCCTGCGTTTGCCAATCCAACAGCGATACAGCCGGAAATCGCAGCCGGATCAGAGTGCCTTGATTTTGCTGGCTGACAATTTGGAAATCGGCGCCGATCAAATCTGCCCGCTCGCGCATTCCCAGCAGCCCGTAGCGTGAAGCCGTAGGAATATCCTCAGGCGTGAAGCCTGCGCCATCATCGCGAATTTCCAGCCACCAATCACCTGCACTCAATGAGCTGCGCAGCCAGACGTTTCTGGCCTGCGAATGTTTGCGGACATTATTCAATGCTTCCTGGACAATGCGAATTAATTGGGTTTGAATTTCTGCCGGAACTTCGTCCGGACGCCCTTCCATTTCCAGGTGGGTGTCGATCTCGGCCAGCGCTTCGAATTCAAGCAGCATCGGAGCAACCCATGCCAGGCTGCTCAATGGGTCGGTGTCGATCCGCAGCCCATCGATCACAGTCCGGGTTTCCTCGTAGGCTTCGCTTAACGCCTGGTGTACCATGGTCAGTGTATTGCGCAGCTTCTCAACATCCGCCTTGTTCAGATAATTCAACGACTGGGCGGTTTGAAGCTTTAAAAGTCCTAAAGTCTGTGCCAAACCATCGTGAATTTCACGCGCCAGACGCGTCCGTTCCTGGATGATGGTTTGATATTCGATGTGAGCAAGCAGCTCAGCATTTTCAACGACCAGCTCAACCTGGGCGGCAAAGGAGTGCAGCAGGCTCAGCTGGTGGGTCTGATTTTGTTGATTAGGTTGGGCGGCAATTCCCAGCGCGCCGATGATCCGTTTGTGCCTGGAGAATAATGGGACTGCCAGGATGCGATATTGTGGTTGGCTTGATAGAATCGCCTGGTTGGTGGCTTCAACCTGGACCGGTTCGCCAGCGTTAAAGATACTATCGATCGTCTCGGTGAGGACAGCGGCGATATTTTGTTCGATTTCCCCGATTGCGATCCTGCGGCGAGAGCGGTTTGTTTGAAGCTCGATTTGAGCCAGGTCTGCCCCAAAGGCAGACCGGATGTTTTCCAGGAGGGAAGTGAGCAATCCAGACAAATCGGTCCGTTGCTGGATGAGGCGCATTTGTTGGACTGCCTCCACCTCGCGCTGGCGCAAACGCCTGGATTCTAATGCCAGGGCGGTATCCTGCAGCAGGGTATTTAAAAATGCTTCGGTTTCAGGCTCTAATTTGATCTGCTTGGGCATATATAAATTCATGATGCCCCATTCCCGGTTACCGGACCGGAGCGGCAGGCAGAATAACCCGCTGACAGCGGTGAATGGACTTTTAAGAAGTGGACAGCTTGTGTTCAATTGCCCAAGTGTCTGGCACTGCTGGCAGCGCTGGCGGATCGCAGGGCTCGCCAGATATTCAGCCCAGCTGTCCAGCGCCGGGATAGGGAGCTGGCCGCGGGTCTGCGCAGCCTGTGGTTGACCGCGGTCGTCTAGAGGGACGAACGAAGCGCCCTGAGCGCCTACCAGATCGATACATAATTTCAACAAGGCATCTATAATTTCAGGCTCGGTGCCGGCTGTTGAATAGAGCGAGCTTAACCTGTACACCCCCGAAATTTCGGCCTGCACCTGTTCGACCCGCTGAGTAAGGCGCTGAATTTCAGCTTGCGTAGCTTTTCGGGTTTGCTGGAAGTGTGCTTGCCGGTAGACCAGCCAGGCAGCGATGCCCGAAATTAATGTGATGAGCATAAGTTTAAGGATTGGATTCGTGGCTATACTGGCGACGCCAAACCAACCTGTCAGCCAGATCCCCAGAAATATCAGACCTGGCAATAACCACCCTGTTTGCATCCAGAACCCAGGTTTCAGCACTCTTTTGAGAATCATCGGACATATTTTACCCTGAATCAGTCCACTTCACTCACCATAACCCTGATTCAATTGATGATGGTAATATTGGGTATCACACTCGTTGGGAGGTGGCATGGTTACCACAGTTCAAGCACGCCGCAACGCGATCCTGAAAGCCCAGGAATACCTGCGCGCCAGACCCCTCTATCTGGATACCGAAACTACCGGTCTTAATCCGCTGGATGAGATTGTGGAAATTTGTATTGTGGACCATGCGGGTGAAATATTATTGAACAGCCTGGTGCGCCCCACCCGCCCGATCCCACCGGATGTGACCCGAATCCACGGTATTACTAATCAGATGGTGAAAGATGCACCGGCGTGGAGTGAACTCTGGCCCGAAGTCCGGAGAATCCTGACCGGCAAGCAGGTGGGGATCTATAATGCTGAGTTTGATCTGAAGATGATGCAGCAGTCAAGCCGGGCCAATCGCATGCTGATTGATCAAACCAGCTGGGAGCGGTTTTGCCTGATGAGGCTTTATGCTTCATTCTATGGTCAGGTAGGTTACCGGGGAGAGTATCGCTGGCAGCGCCTGGAAGACGCAGCCCGCCAATGCCAGATCAGTCTGCAGAACACCCACCGTGCGCTCGATGATACATTATTGGCACGGGCTCTTCTGGAATATATGGCCAGCCAGACCCCATAATCAGATAAATCATAATCCCCTGACTGTCTCCGAGATACGAACAGGCAGGGGATTTTATTATCTGAAAATGATCAGTCAGAATCTGATCTTACGATTAGCTCCTACGCCGTTGACGGATCAAGATCAATCCCACGCCGAGGAACAAGGCTACAACAGCCAGTATACCATTTGGATCGGGTTGTACGCGTGCGCTGGCTGCCTGCAAGCCTATCGCAGTCGGAAGATCAAAATGCACGGTATAAAAGCTGGATAATACACCATCGGAGAACTCACGATCCCAGGCATTTTGGTTCGTGCCTGGTACGCCGCCCATTACATCTATTCCATCACCCTCTACGAGGGCAAATGTCGTGTCGATACTCTCATTATCGCCTGGTTCGTTGCGGTACGATGTCAGGTTGATTGATAATTCACTGCACACACCAGGGCAGCCAAGAAATGCCCAGGCAATTTTTCCTTCGATGCTATCCGCTGCGATGCTGGCTGCTACAGTATTAAGTTCTGAGGGAAACCAGGCACCTGGTGCTATATCAACATTGTTAAATAAATTTAGCTCAGATTCAGCCCCGAAATCTTGGGAATTGTTATAGTGGGCGTTGAATTGGTGTTCGATGTAATTGGCGGGATTTGTGATCTGGTAGCTGCCATCCCCACCACAGGTTATGCAAGATTCGTCGCCTGCCCAGTTCAGCCCGGTGTCGCTGGCGGAATGGTCCGTATCAATGGCAATATTTATATTTGGTAACATCAAATT
>JAJZSS010000248.1 GCA_021849525.1 Chloroflexota bacterium | reverse complement strand
ATATCGTGCAGGTAACCCAAAATAGATGCAGCCTCAGGGTCGAGATCAGGCAGCTTGGCGGCAATAAACCAAGCTGCCCGGGCGGTGACCCGGGAATGAGCGACCCACGGACCCGGGTTCATCTGGGCGGCTTCGTCCAACATTTCTTCTGCCTGTTGAAGTGTCGGAATTTTTAATTTACACTTGACCTGCATCCGGCTCACCAATCCTCGCTCGTCTCATATCCCAGCCGGACCAGCAGATCCCCGGTGGCTTCTTTGAATGCATTAATGTTAGGGGGGGTGAAATGCTCGCGCCAGTTGCCCGGCTTGCCTTTGCGGAATGTCCCTGATTTGCGTGGTGCAATTGCCTCTTGCAGGGTGGCGAGAGCCTCTTTACGAGGCAGACGGGGGGTGAAACCAAAGCTTGCCAGGTAATCCAGCAGCCTGCCAAATGCCAGCTCGCGCTCCAGGATCAACTCTTCAAACCGTAAGCTGAGTACCTGGGGCTGCTCCAGCCAGCCCAGATAGCCCTCATAACGCTGGCGGATGGGGGTCAATTCCGAGCCAGGCTCCTGGACACCCTGGATGGCAGCCTGGATGCGCTCTTCCATCGTGTTCAGCTTTTCGGTATAGTAGCTGTGCATCCAGTGACCGGTGTGCATCTGAGTGGCGTAGAACACATGTGAGATGATCATGTCACGCGGATCGCGGTAAACGAAGATTGTGGCGCGACCGGGCTGGGTTAGGGCACTCAGGAAAGGCTCCATGGCGCTGATGTACCCGTAACCGATCTCGCCGGGCTGCATTCGCAGGATATTATCGAGAACTTGCTGATCGCTCAGCTTGCGATTATCTTCACCGCGATTGACCGGAGGGTAGCCGGGATTAACGAACGGGCCGATCAGGGTCAGTCCTTGCAATACCTGGATGATCAAATGCGAGCCGGATTTCGGCATGGCATTGCCCAGGACGGCGGGGAGCTTATCCAGCGAGCCAGGACCATAGCGTAAACTGGTTGCCCAGCGACGACCCTGGTAGCGGGCTGATTTTAGATTGTGTTTGATCGCAGGTGGAATTTTCAAGCCTTTTGAAACCTGGTTATAGATTTACCGGTGAGGGTCAGTGGACTCTGGCGTCCGGCTGAGACGAACCAATTCTTTTGCTTCGAGGAGATGGACGACTTCTAAAACCGCCTGGAAAGAAACGTTGAGTTCGGCAGCAATATCAGCAATGGTGTGCTCACCATCGCAGCGTTCCATGATATCGAACATGCGGCGGTGGCCTTCAGGGTTGGTCCGGTAATCGATCCAGATGCCGTAGCCTGAACAAAACACCTCGCCTTTAAAGCGATTCACCACGTACAAGTTATGCTCCCAGGCATCGATTAATCCCAGCACCACAGCCTGCGATTCTGCCAGGCGGTCCGCAGTAACGATCGCTGGTGTATCCTCGCTGGAATGGTATTCGCGATAGGGGCGGGTATGTGAATCCGGCGCTTCGACGCGCGACAGGGATAGCATCGGGACGCGGACGCCTGGAGCATTGAACTGACGCTCGTCGTTGTTGATAACAGAGCGGTATGCCCCTGTATAGGACCTTGAATCCAGGCTGATCAAAGCGGCACTTAAGCTCTTGTCCACCTGGCTCTGAGATTGGAAAGAATGCTGCAGCGCATGCGGGGAGTCATTCCCCAGCATCTCTAAGAACAGCCCACCCGCCATATCGGGGATCAGGTACTCATGATGGCTAAGATAGGCCACCGAGCCGATTGTCTCGGGCAGGATTAAAAGGCGGTAGGTGTAATACGGCTTTCTCCCATCTTTAACGCGCTGGAGCAGCTCCTTGGCGACATCCAGGCCTACGACGACGCCGGTCAAATCGTCGTTGACCATGGCCGGGTGGCAAAGGTGTGCAACGAGCATAAAAGTCTGCGGGCTTTGCCCGGGAATGACGATCTCTCCGACTTTGAGCTCGCCTGGCTCAAACTGCGTGCGAATGACCACCCGGTACTGGCTTTCCTGCAGGCGATCGCGCAGAGATTGTGAGCAGCACAGGCCCCAATCACGCTCGTAATACTTGAATACAAACGGGATGGCATCCGGCAGGCGAGTGTGCACATGTAAGTGCTTCAGCAGCTCTTCTCGAGTGACGACATCCTCAAAGGGCAGCGAATAGGACATGATATGCAAGGGATGGTCAGTGTAATCGATCAGCCGCCGTCCATCCAGGGTTTCCAGGAAAGCTTCTCGGCAGGTCCATTTTTCCGGGACACGCCAGGTCCAGCATTTTTCACCGCTTGGAAAGCGGTGAATCTGCATGGGGATTTCCTCGGCCAGGCGGAAAAGTGCCTGGTCAAAGCCATCCGAGACCAGCTCGCGGGGGAGGTACCAGAGTTCGTTGATCAGGTCCAGCATTGTCATAGGTGGAACCATTTCAATTTAGCTTAGTTTTTCTTGATAGCGCTGAGCGGCAACCGTTCGGTTCTCCACCAACGCCCAGGGATCAGCTGCCAGGAGTGCATCGGCAGCGAGCACGAAATCCTGCAGACGGCATACGGCCACAGTCCCATAGTTCAGGTTTGTGGTAGACCATTGGCCCCGCCGCTGTAAAGCGTGTTGGATAGGATGGAAGTCCAGGTGGGCGTCCAGTTCGAGATCACGGACGAACATCCGGTACGTTCGGAGCTCCGAGCGCTGAGTACCATCTGTTTGCGAAGTTACTATCTCTCCCTGGAACGATTTCCAATACCGGTAAGGAACTGCGGCGCGCTGCTCGCTGTAATGTACGATCGAGGCAGCCTGGATGTCCGCTCCCAGCAAGAGCAGTTTGAAATCCAGTTCTACGAGGCGCTCGAAAGGCGAGCCAGGGTCGAAAGCGGAGGCCGTATCCAGCTTGCTGAGCTCGGCTGCGCCAGCGCCGATGACTGCCAGGGACTGCATGGGGTGGCGGGTGCGCATAGCCTCTGGCTGCTGGCGAATATACTCGGGGAAGACTCCCATCCCCTCGGAGGGTGTGTTGGTTGGGTCATACGTTTGGCCGCGGGCAAACCCAAAATTAAAAGCCGGCACAGCCAGGGTACCCTGCACTGGCAGGCCGAGCGCCGTGTTCAAGGCATTCAAATACAGGCCGATCCCGCCTTGTGGACGGCCAAAAAACTGGATTGCCGAATGGACCAGCAAACCATCACCTCGCTGGATGCCTACTCGCTCCAGCGCCTCCAGGACCTGCCCCAGGGTTACTTCACGCATCTTCTCGGGGGGAATTGAATTCCGGTGGAAAATCTGCTCTAAGCATACGGATCTGGCGCAGCTCGGGTTTGAAGCCCATCTTCTCGTATAACCGCCAGATTGGTTCGTTGCCCTCCAGGATCTGGACTTCAATCGAGTGAACTCCCTGGTCCGACAGCCATTTCATGGTGATCAGTGATAATTCTTTGCCGACGCCCAGCCGGCGCGCCTCAGGTTCTACCCACATATCGCTTAACTCACCCACCATCACACCACCCAGATAGGGTGCCACCCGTTTCACCCGCCCCAGCATGAAGCCGGCGACCTTGCCATCCAGCTCGGCGATATAGACCACGCTGAATCGGCCCTGGGTGCGGCGGAATGAATCGACCCAGGCTTCGCCGATATTCTCGACTTCGGGAAAGCGATAGCTGAAACCGCGGAAGAACTGGTCCATCTGGGCGTACATACCGGCAATCACCGGCAGGTCTTCAGCTACTGCCAGACGATAGATGACCTCATCCATAGACTGCCTCACGCACATGGATTGGCCAGGCTGCAGGATCGAGGCCGTATTGGGCCAGGAAGGCAAAAGCTATGCGCTCCAGTCCAAAGGCCACACATCCGGTATGGGCAGGCGAACCATCGGGAAGGGAGATATTCAGACGGCGTCCGAAGAAATCCTGGTGATAATTGTAGGAGCCAACCGCCAGGGTGCTGTCTTTAAAAGGCAGGCGAGCTCTAATCTCGAATTTAAGCTGGAAAGCGCTCTGGAAGGCAACCTGTTTGCGGAACTCGCCAATGAAGAAGGGGTCGTTGGCGCTTTCGATCCGGTAAGCCAGTCCAGTCTCTGCCATTACCCGCTGCATTCGCTGGCGGGCTATTTCACGATTCTCCAGGACGTAATCCTTGGGACCGACGAAAATGATCTCGCGCATCGTGAAATTCCACAGCCGTTCGAGCGATGTCAGGTTGATTGCTTCATACCGGAAGCAGTTGCCGACTGCGGTGGCTGCCAGCTGTCCATTGGGCAATGGCTGGTCAGCCAGGGCGAAATAGAGATGGTAACACACCGCCGGGGATAACAAGGCCTGTACACCGGCGAAGGAATC
>JAJZSS010000247.1 GCA_021849525.1 Chloroflexota bacterium | reverse complement strand
CGTGCTCCCAGAAGAATACCCGGCGGGCCTCCATATAAGCCTCGGCTTCTTCGATCTGACCGGCAGCCAGCAATTTATCCACATTCTGGCGGGTAATGCGCATTTCAGTTTGAAAGTCAAATACTGAAGGCGCACCTGGGGTCGGACTGGTGGATGGCTCCGACGGCTCTGGGGAGGGTGGAGGGGCAAATTCCGGATAATAGCGTTGGATCAGGGCTAAACCGATTTCTTTCCCGGCAATACTGGCGACGGTCTCATTCATGGTCCGTAATCCGGGGCTGACAAAATAATTGATCCCCAATGGACGCAGCGTCAGATAATTATGCACCCATTCATGGGCTACAACTTCTATCAATCCATTCAGGTAGCTGGTCTGATATACCATGGTCGGATAAAGACCCACACCCCCAATACTTACCACCAGGGATGAAACATCCAGGGCTGAGTCTACCTGGTCTTCGAGGATTTGCTGCTGGTCTACGGTGAGATCAGGTTGTAAGGAAATATCTGCTTCCTGGCGGATCACCGCGCGCGGCGAGATAATCAATGCCTGGGGGAGGGGTGTGCTGTGGTACAGAACCGGAGGGACCGGCTGTCCACCCAGGCTTAATCCCATGCCGTCGACCGTATCGCTGATTTGACTTTGCAGGATCGACTCTGCCAGCGGGCCTGATTCCTGGCGCTGCTGGTATAGCCCATCGAGCTCGGAGCGCAGCCTTTCCGAAACTTGCCGGGGGTTTGGGATGGATGGATCGGCGTAAATCTCGCTCAAGCGCGTTTCAGATTGTTGAATCCGCGCCACCAGCTCCAGATAATCCAACACGGCTTGTTTACGCGGCTCGCCTCCAAGATAATCACTGGTACCCAATGCTGCCTGTTCCAGCTTTACGAGCAGGGCGTTCACCGTCCAGCGGGCGTAGTCAAATTCCAGTGGGCGGGTGTAAGCGCGAGCTTTCCCTACCAGGTCGACGGGCAATTGACCGCTACCGGCCAGCAAGGCAGCCAGGATCAGCAACTCAAGGGCGAGGCGGAGGGTCGTCGTAAAGCGGTGGAGGATGGGCATTCACGGGATTGTACCATCAGGCTGGGCGGGCAGGGCAAACGTGGGTTGCTATACCGTCCGCTACTTTAGTGTTAAAATCGTGCACACGCCAGTTAACCAAGTCCACGGTTTGGGGTAGGAATGAATTTTCTCATCACCGGTGCAGCCGGATTTCTGGGTTCAAAACTTGCTAATTATCTCGTCCGGGAAGGGCACCAGGTGCGCGGCCTGGATGACCTTTCTACCGGCGACCCACAGGCGCTCTCCCCCGACGTACTTTTCACCCGCGGGGATGTAAACGACCGCCCAAAATTGTGGACTTTGCTGCAGGAAGTCGATTGTGTGTATCATCTGGCAGCCCGCGTGGCAGTACCCGAATCAGTACTGTATCCGCGCGAATATAATGCAGTAAATGTGGGCGGCACGGTGAGCCTGATGGAGGCGATGCGCGATGTAGGCGTCCGGCGGGTGGTTTTTATCTCGTCGGGTGCGGTGTACGGCGACCAGGGAGAGCAGCCGTTGAAAGAAACGGCTCACCCAAACCCGCGCTCGCCTTATGCAGTCTCCAAGCTGGCAGCAGAGTATTACGTGCGCACGATCGGCGATTTGTGGGGGATCGAAAGCGTCTGCCTGCGAGTATTCAATGCTTATGGACCCGGGCAGCATCTACCGCCCTCTCACCCGCCGGTGATCCCCAATTTTCTCAAGCAAGCCATGCGCGGCGGAACACTGGTGATGCATGGTGAGGGCCAGCAAACGCGCGATTATGTCTACGTGGATGATGTGGTAAGCACCATGATTGCGGCTTCCACTGCCCCCGGGATCAATCACCTGGTGATTAATGTGGGAAGCGGGATCGAAACCAGCATCCGCGATCTGGTGCGCCTGGTTGGTGAGACCACCGGGGCAAAGCTGGAAGTCCTTACCAACCCCCGGACTTCACCAGGCGTTTCAAGGATGTGCGCGGATTTAAGCCTGGCGCGTGAGAAGCTGGGTTACCAGCCGCGCTTCTCGCTGGCCCAGGGCTTACGCCTGACTCTGGATCGCGATGCCCGCTTTCGGGTTGAGCCACCCACAAGACCAGTCAACCGGGCGTGATACTGTATTCAATACTGCACCTGTAATCGAGTGAGCCAGTCAATTGGAATACTCGTCTGGAGAATTTCAGCATGCCTGTAACGATTATTCTGGGCGCCCAGTGGGGCGATGAAGCGAAAGGAAAAATCGCTGACTTATTGTCCGGGGACGCGGCTGTGGTGGCGCGCTTTAATGGTGGAGATAATGCCGGCCACACGGTTATCAATTCCTACGGGGAATTTAAGCTGCGTTTATTGCCGAACGGTTTTGCCAGCCCGGAGACACGCTGCGTAATTGGTCCGGGGGTGGCGATCAACCTGCAAACCCTGGCGGACGAGATTGCGATGCTGGGTGAGCGAGGCCTGCCCATCCGTGAACGTTTATGGGTCTCCCCCCGCTGTCATGTGGTCATGCCATACCACCCTCTGCTGGAAGCTATCTATGAGGATGCCAAGGGTGCGGCGAAAACAGGCACTACCCGGCGCGGCATGGGCCCGGTGTACGCGGATAAAGTCAGTTATAACGGCATTCGCCTGGCGGACCTGATGGACCGGAATGTGCTGGCGGAGAAACTGCGGGTGCAGCTGGCGGTTAAAAATTCTATCCTGGAAGCATTCGGAACTCCGGCATTGGACCTGCATGTCGTTCTTGATGAGATTCAGGATAAATTTAATCAGATCCGCGAAGTAGTCCGCGAACCGTTTGGTATGCTTCAAGATACCTTGATGGCAAGCAAACAGGTGGTTTTGGAAGGCGCCCAGGCTGCCTTATTGGATACCGATTGGGGGACCTATCCCTACAGCACTGCCTCTACAACCCTGGCCGGAGGGATTACTGCCGGGCTGGGGATTGCCCCGCGCTGGATTGAGCGGGTGATTGGGGTCTCCAAGGCTTACCAAACCCGGGTCGGCAGCGGGCCATTTCCAACTGAGCTAACAGGAGGCCCAGGAGAGGTGATGTTGAAGCGGGGGCAAGAATATGGAACGGTTACCGGGCGTCCACGGCGCTGCGGCTGGCTGGACCTCGATTTGCTGCGCTTTACCGCCCAGCTTAATGGCTTTACGGAATTGGCGTTGACCAAGCTGGACGTGCTGGACAGCCTGGAAGAGCTCCAGATTGGGGTGGGTTATCGCCATCCCGAATTGGGGGAGGCAGTGGTGCATTACTGGCAGGGAGACGCACGGTGGCTGGAGCGCTGTGAGCCGGTCTATGAAGCTAAGTCCGGTTGGCTGCAATCGACGGCGGAAGCGCGCCGCTTCGATGAATTGCCCGCCTCGGCCCAGGCCTATATCCGGCGCGTGGAAGCTTTTGTGGGCACGCCAATCAGCATGGTCTCCGTTGGCCCGGAGCGCAGCGAGATACTTCCTGTACCCGTTCTCTAAACCAGTCTCACATCAGCCCGTTGCCTGGAGTCCAGCGCGCAGTGCAGCTGCCATCCGGAGCGCCCGTTGGGGGGCGTTGCCCACGTAATGGCTGGGATCCATCAATCCGCCTAAAATATCAGCATCCAGGTAACTGAGGAATTCCGGGTCGTCCAGGATCAGGTTTTTGAGGGGATTGGGCTGCCCGGCTTGAATTGTTTCCCAGGCGGTCATAGCGTGCTGGCGCAAGCGCTCGTGGGCTGCCTGACGGTCCCCTCCGGCTTTGCTATAAGCCATCATTACCCGCTCGATGGCTGCAAAAGGTCCATAGGCTGCCAGATTGCGTTGGATACCCAGCGCATCGATCTCCAGTCCATTGATAATCCTCCCGGTTGTGCGCAGCAGCTCGTCTGTTATCAGGCACGCCTCTGGGAGCAGTGTGCGCCGGTTAGCCGAATCGTCAAGGGTGCGCTCCAGCAGTGAGTGAGAGGCGTTGTCCCAGGCGATGCGCGGCAGCTGTGCAAGATAGCGCGCCAGAGAATCGATCTTCTCGGCGCTGATCGGATTGCGCTTGAAAGGCATGGCAGATGAGCCTACCTGTTTGGCGCCAAAGGGCTCGCGCAATTCTCCAAAGGCTGGCGATTGCAGCAGGCGCAGGTCGAAGGCGAATTTATAGAGTGTACCGCCCAGGCCTGCCAGGGTGCATAATATGCGGTAATCCTGCTGGCGGGGATAGACCTGAGTGGTCACCGGGAAAAACGGCAGGTGCAGGATCTCTGAGAGACGCTGTTCAAAGCGTGACAGTTGATCTGCACCGATCAGCTCGGCGTAGGATGCGCATGTAC
>JAJZSS010000246.1:3563-4351 GCA_021849525.1 Chloroflexota bacterium | reverse complement strand
CCTTTGCTGAGTCTACGATCGACCTGGCTCACAATCAACTCCTGCACCTGGGAGCATATAATTTTGAAGTTCGCCATACTCCGGGGCACACTCCGGGCCATGTGGTTTTCTATTGCCCTTCAGCAGGCGTTGTATTTTGTGGGGACGTGATCTTTGAGGGAAGCATTGGACGCACCGATCTACCCGGTGGAGATCACGATACCCTGGTCAACAGTATCGAGGCGCAAATCCTTAGTTTGCCAGACGAAACTCGTTTACTCTGCGGGCATGGTCCGGAGACAACCGTTGGGGCAGAGCGCCTGGAAAATCCATTTCTGAATTGATCTGTCCTATACCCCGAGTCTCCCTACTGTTTTCTGCGAAAGATCCGAATTTGGGCGTCCGGTTCACAGTGGGCTGACCGTGGAGTAGCCTCGAGTTCATCAAACTGCCCGACATTCACATAATCCTTCAGCCAGCCTGAATAATAATGCCGGGCGATCAAAATCGTATCCGCCTCGCTCGCCCACGTCCGTGCCAGCTCCTCGTTCCAAAAACCAAATTTCTCAAGTCGCTCGGAATCGCCGCCGGTATAGATTGTATAATCCCCATTGATCTGAGCCGGGAAAATCTTTACATCCGGAATGTATAGAAGCGGGACAGCCGAGAGCCGCCCCCGCCAATAAACCGTCGATTCAGGCGGGATTTTGCTCGCCAGATGCTCCCCAATGATCTCTTGATTGCGAATGACATTCCCACCACAAGCATAGGTGTGATACCCACCGCTTCAGATCGTTAGTGGCGTAACG
>JAJZSS010000246.1:0-3553 GCA_021849525.1 Chloroflexota bacterium | reverse complement strand
GAATGAGCCAGGGAGTGTACAAGCGCTGATACAAGCAGTAGTAATCCTGACAATTCCAACCACGTGCCCACTACAATCATATTTGTTATACCCACCACTTAAGATCGTTAATGGCGTAAAGATTGCGCCCACACTTAAAAAGATAATCACTGCCCAATATCCGAAAGAAATATTGGCTCGTCCATTTTGGCGGCGGGATAAAATACTGACAAACCAGGCGAACAACAGCAAGATCATGCCTGCAACAGCCCCAAAGACAGCCGGCAAGAACCGGATCACCTGCTGCTGATTGAAGTGGAAGATATTGGCGACGATTTCACCCAGCGCTGCCGTTTGCTTCCACAGCGCCAGCTGTCCCAGGAAAAATCTGGATATGCGCAAATTTGCCAGCTGGGAACCCATATCTTCGAAGACGCTGAAGCCTATCCCGGTTGCGATGGCTAATAAAATTACCCCAATTCCAAACTGGCGGAGCCAGCCCAACTCTTTGCTCCAAATCGCAAAAGAAAGGATCACCACGATTAGGGCGGCCGAATTAAAAAATGCGATATAGCCTGCCAGACAGTAGACGCAATACTCGTTGCCCATCGTAGCCCAGAGATGAGCCAGCCATAATCCTGCAAACAAGCTCGATAAATATACTGCACTGCGGAAATCGCTGGCATACTTCCAGGTATTCCGCTTCGGCCACAGCAGCCACGATCCAATAATTCCTACCAGAGGGATAAATTGAAAACGGAAACTATGGAAGAAACTTACAACTCGCCTGGAAAGGGATAGATCCGGATCCCAAAAACGAATCCCGGCTTCTGCTGTCAGCCGGTAGGCATTCAGGAAGGGGGTTAAGGATTCTGGCAGCCAGTACGCCCATAAACGCAGGATATTTGGCCAATAAATCGCATGCCCTATTCCAACTACCAGTCCACCACTGAAAAGGGCAACGCTGGCCGCCCTGGCGCCATGCTGCCAGAGAACATACAGCACGAGCAGGGGCAGCACAAACGCCATATTGATCCGTGTCATAAACATGGCCCCTGCCAGAGCAGCTCCCAGGCCAATTTGCCAGAGAGAGCGTTTCTCACCCAGAACGAAGTAGAGCGACCAGATGAACATGCAGGCAATCATGCCCTGGGATAAAGCTACGCTATACATCTTCACCAGCGCCGGATTCCAGGCAACAGCCCATACGGTTGCAGCAGCCCACCAGCGTCCCCCACTCCGGCGCGCTACGAGCCATAAACCCAGCAGCGTGAGAATACTGATGAAAACCGCAAAATAGCGAGCAGC
The DNA here is from genome assembly GCA_021849525.1 of Chloroflexota bacterium. GTDB lineage: Bacteria > Chloroflexota > Anaerolineae > Anaerolineales > UBA4823 > JAJZSS01. The sequence continues at coordinate 2,266 of JAJZSS010000246.1, read as the reverse complement.
GCGTAATCCCGGACCAAAAAGAACCTGAATAATCCCCGGGATTAAAAAAGCCAGCGGCATATGGTTGCTCCACCCGCCGTTATCCTGAAAAATTGCATATTGGCCGGTAGTGAACAGGTAGCCTTTGAGCAGGTAGGAACCTTCATCGAGGATGGTATCCTGTGTAAAGGTATAGGCAATTGTCTGGGCAACATATAGGATGGCACCCAGCAAGGCAATCCCTTCTGCCAGCCAGGGAAGCGAACTCAATCGCCTGCGGAACAAGTCGGTGTAAGGCATCAATTTAATCATACAAAAACTGCTCCGTAGAGTGCCAAGATCGGTTTGGTTGCAATCTTGTTTCCTCCATGGAGCAGTCGGAGTTCATTCATCCAGATACTGGAGAGTTAATTCACAGTTAAACCGCCTATTTCGCCCAGTCCACCGCCCGATTCTCGCGAATCACAGTGACCTTGATTTGGCCCGGATATTGCATGGTTTCTTCGATCTTACGGGCAACATCCCGCGCCAGTCGGATGCAGGCCAGGTCGTCGATATCTTCCGGACGGACAAAGATACGCACTTCGCGCCCGGCTTGCAGAGCATAGCTCTGGGTAACACCCTTATGGGAATCAGCGATTTCTTCCAATGCTTTGACGCGCTTGATATACTGCTCCAGACTCTCCCGGCGGGCACCCGGGCGTGCGCCTGAAATGGCATCTGCCGCTTCTACGATCGCCGCTTCAAGCGTCTCTTGTTCCACTTCGTGATGGTGGGAAGCAATGGTATTGACTACTTTAGTAGGCACTCCATAGCGTTTGGCGAACTCTGCCCCCAGGCTGGCGTGCGTGCCTTCCATATTGTGATCCATCGCCTTACCCAGGTCATGCAAAAGCCCACCGAGTTTAGCAGTCTCAACATCTGCGCCCAGCTCTGCTGCGAGCACTGTCGCCAGCTTGGCGGTTTCAACGGCATGGAAAAGCTGGTTCTGACCATAAGAGGTGCGATACTTGAGCCTGCCCAGCATCTTGATAATCTCCGGGTGCAGCGCCGAGACTCCAGCTTCATACACAGCCTCTTCACCCGCTTCTTGCATATCCCGCTCGACTTCCTTCTGCTCGTTCTTGAGAATTTTCTCAATATGCGCCGGGTGGATACGCCCATCCAGGATCAGCTTGCCCAGCGCCCGGCGAGCAATCTCGCGGCGGACGGTATCGAAGCAGGAAATGGTCACCGCTTCTGGAGTGTCATCCACAATCACATCTACGCCTGCAGCTTGCTCGAAGGCGTGAATATTCCGTCCGTTGCGGCCGATAATCCGGCCTTTCATATCATCCGAAGGCAACGCGACAACCGAAGTAGTGACCTCAGCCACATGCTCTGAGGCAACCCGCTGGATCGCAGCGGTAATCAGCTTGCGGGCGCGATTCTCTCCCTCCTCTTTAGCCTCGGTTTCGATCTGGCGGATGATGCGCGCCATATCCGAGCGGGCTTCTTTCTCAACTTCTGCCAGCAAGAGATCACGGGCGTCATCTGTGGTCAGCTGCGAGATCCGTTGCAATTCCGCTAATTCCTCAGCATGCAAATTCTCGATATCATTTGCACGCTTATCCAGGGCGCTCTGGCGTTTGTTAAGATTCTGCTCTCGCTTCTCCAGCCGGTCAATCCGCATATCCATTTCATCCCGTCGCTTCTGAAGCCGGTCCTCTTCCCGGCTGAGATCGGTTCTCCGGCGGTTACTCTCGGCATCAGCTTTTTGACGAATTTCGAGGGCTTGATCACGCGCTTGCAGCTCAAGCTGGCGTGCTTTTTCAATCGCATCTTCTACAATGCGACTCGCTTCATCGGCCTGGAGCTTGAGTGCTTTTTTATACTCATTCTCTCGCAAAGCCTTCCCCACGTAAACGCCAATCCCAATGCCGATAGGGAGCAGCAAGAGTAATAACCACATCCATGTGCTACCGTTCATGGTAAATCCCCTTCTCGGAAAATTCTTATGTCCATTCTATTAACACTCACTCAAAATCATTAGTATCGGGGGTCTGTCCTGCGTGAAGTTCAAACCACACCTTTTGGGCTGCTTCAACACTTATAGAATAGTTGAAGCCACGGCGGGCAAGATAAGCGCACAACTTGTGGCGAAAATCCTGCCATTCCAACTCTTGATAACGATGCGCCTGTTTACGCGCCGCTTCAAGCGCTAAGGGTTCATCCTCTACATCTTCCAACGCTTCACTGATTGCCTGGGGATCAACACCTCGCTGGCGGAGTTCGTAAGCCAGCGCGT
>JAJZSS010000245.1 GCA_021849525.1 Chloroflexota bacterium | reverse complement strand
CTGAGGCCAGCTGGCCTTAATCTGCCGTGTGGCTTCCATACCATCCATACCTGGCATGGCGATATCCATTAAAACCAGGTCAGGGAGATGCTTCTCAATCAAATTTAGAGCCTCGCGACCATCCGAGGCTTCACCAACCACGTCAATATCCGCCTCGGATTCCAGCAGCAGCCGCAAACCGGACCGGACGATGATGTGGTCGTCTGCAATGAGCACGCGTATACGGTCATTCATATTCTGCCCTCACCAGAGGAATGCGAACCCGGATGTGGGTGCCTTCACCCTTCCGAGAAATAATATCCAGGCTCCCACCACACTGTGCCACACGTTCTTGCATACCTATCAAACCCAGCCCGTGCGGGCTTACCGGTTCCCGATCGATATTCTCAGGATTGAAGCCGTGCCCGTTGTCCACAATCTCACCCTCGAAAACGCCATCGTGCTGGGCAAGCTTGATCTTTACTTGATCCGCCCCGGAATGCCTGACAACATTGCTCAAAGCCTCCTGGAAGATGCGGTAGAGGGCAGTTTCGATCGGAGGAGGAAGTCGTTTGATCAATCCTGAAGAATCCAGTTTGAAGGTGATCCCGCTCCCAGTGAGCACTCGCTCGGCTTGAGAACGCAGGGCGGCCGCAAGTCCAAGATCATCTAACACCGACGGGCGCAAAGCCAGGATGAGCTCGTACATCTGTTGCGTGGTTTTGGCAATCAGCTCACGCGTCAGGGATAACTGCTCGAGGGCGCGTTCCGGATCAGAAATGATATATTTATTAATCACCTCGGAATGCAGCGCCAGACCACTCAAGGATTGACCCAGCTCATCGTGCAACTCTCGAGCTACTCGCTTTCGCTCGTCCTCCTGGGCGGTGATCAGCCGTTTGAGCAGCTCTTGCTGTTGGGTCGCATGGCGGCGTAAATCCTCAGATAGAGCTTGGTTTTCAGTCTCTTCAGCCTGGATACGCTGGCCCATTTCGTTAAAATCAACTTCCAGCTGCCCAATCTCATCGAGGCTGCTGGTCGATAAGCGAAGATCGCGATTACCCTTTCCAAAGCCAGCCAGGGCACCTGCCACCCTTTCCAGCCGGTGTATCACGAGACGTCCCATGACCAGGTTGGCAAGGATAGCCGAGATCAGAATCGTACCGACTCCCCAAAGAAGGTTTTCACGCAAATCTGCTACAAAAGCTGCTTCGAAGGGCGCCACAGCGATATCGGTGAGCAGTAATCCGAGCAATCTCTGTCCTGGATCGTGACACTGTGAGCATATTGGAGCGTTCTTGATCGGTTGCATGCTGCGGAACACGCGCGTCCCATCATCTTCGGATACCACGATGCCGACCGGTCGCTCATTAGGGGGGAGTTTGTGGCAAGGCTGGCAGGTAGGATTGAGATTATCCAGTTGAATGCCGATGCCTGCGCCATTTGGAGCAAAGATTACCCGTCCAGAGGTGTCCAGAAGGTATACAACGCGGAAAATCTCTGTCTTTCCAGCCGTATCCAGTGTTCTCTGCACCCCAGGAAAGTCTGAAACCAGCATTGAATGTCGTAAAGTTTCCTCAATCAACTGCCCGTTATAAGAAGCCAGAACCGAAAGATTGTTCAATAGGACAGAACGATGGTGGATGTATTCAAAAAACATGAAGATGGAAAGCAACAAGACCAAGGGAATGAATATCCCTAAGGTAACTTTGGCGCGCAGGCTGCGATCAATGGAACTTGGGAACAATCGCTTAAAGAAATCCTTTATCACGTCCGCTTACCTATGACAGCTAACCTCACCAAAGGATCCGGATCAAGTGCGAACGGCGGATGACGTTCAAGGCTGACCGAAATACCAAATGCCTGGTCCCGCAGCTTACACCTGTGTATGTGTACAGCTTTGCGGATTGAGAGGGTTCTTTCGCTTTGTCTCTGTCCACATAACATGGCAATCAACCAGCCTGCAGACGAACCCGTCAAATATTCACAAGCGATAAGAAATGGTGGCACAGCAATTTAATTGTATCATTTTCTATGCGAGTAATATGACTCTCCAAGGATCACCGTAATAGAGCATTATTATAGCTGTGCAGCCATGCAGAGGTTTACCATGCCGAGAGCTGCAGGCAATGATTATTCAGTCGAAGTCCAGCGCCTGCAGCTAGGGGACGATCTCCGATTTTGCCTATGGGAAAAAGAGACCATAACAAGGATGCGGGCGAGGTGCCCCACCTTGGGGAGGGTCCTCAAGGTGGAGCTATACGATTTGAACTCCACAAGAACAAGAAATTCTGCCGAGTTTAATCCGGATAGATGAAGACCGGGCTTTCCATTGTTTTCACAGTCCTTACGTTTTCCTTGCGCAGCTCGTTTATGCTTTGATTATTGATGAGATTAAGATATCCGCTTACGGGGGAGCGTAATGGTTATGCAACCTTTAGAGAGCTCTCGGTTTTTTCATTGGCTTTTACCGATCAGCTTGCAGTTTGCTTTTTGTATATAAATTGCCTGGAGGCAGAGATGCAAAAAACCCGCAAAGTTAATTTAATTTTCAGCCTGGTGATGATCGTCCTAACCGGATGTAATTTAACTTCAGCAATCCAACAAACAGGCACTCCGGCTGCCCCTGACCAGCTGGTACTGGACACTCAAACCTCCCCAGCCTTGCCGGACCAGGGATCGCCCACCCTGACGCCTCCCTCCACCCCAGGTATCGCCAGTCTTGGATCGGCATCGGCAGCCGACCTCGCCCGGCAAATTCTCCAACCGGATTCATCCTTGAACCAAAGTTTTGAAGCGGTGCAGGAGGCATTGGCCCGGGGAGGCGTCGCTACCATGGATGTGAATGGCGTGTACGTGGCTGCCTACCAGCCGGCTTCCCCCATGCCGGAAACCCATGCGAATATACTCGCCATGACACTGGAGGTACGCAACCATGCCCACCGTGCGACCCTGGAAGAACTGGCACAGATGCTGAAGGATCTGGGCTGGCCCTTCAGCCCCAACTCTACACCCGGCGAACAACTTGCCAGTTTAATGGCAGCCTGGATCGGCGCTGCCCTTGACAATCCGTCTGACCCCCAAAGCTTCACCCCCCTGTTCATGGCGGAAATGGCGCAGCGGCAGGTTCTGCCCGTGGACCTATCCTCTGGTTCTGCGGATCCCACCCGGGTCCGCCTGGGGATGTTGGAAATCGTACTTTTCTCCGCGGCTTTCGACCGCAACATGGTCGTTCCGCAGTCATCCATCCCACCTGAGCAGAAGGAGGCGCGCTCGCCTGGATTGACGATGGTACGGTTTACCCTGCCCAATCAGGAGGAAGGTCCCTGCACCAGGTTCAAACGCTTCTTTTATGGGGATCTGTCCTCCGCCATCCTCCCCGATCCGCTCGGCAAGCAACTGGGCGATTTCGTATTTTCGTACACTTTCGGGGATGTGTTGAGTAAAGCGGTAGAAAGCCGCGGGTGGGACGCTGAGACCTTTGGAAAAGCCATGGCAGCGATGAACGTGCTTGGGCGCATCTCCAAATTGGTCGAACTATATTCCTCATTGAGCGTATCTGTGGCGGTGCAAGGAGAGAACCCGGTGCACAAACCGTTGGATGTCGAATCAGAAAAGGAAGTGATATTTGATGCCATGGTGGGGGTAAGCGAGGAGGATTGGAGCGATTACCAGCAAAAAAACGGTGAGCTGGGTATGACCATCGACCGGATCGGCCGTGACTGCATGTCGGTATTGGGCCTTCCCACCATTGCCAACACCGGAGATATCGCCCAGGCAGTGCAGGGCTTTAAGGTGGAGTGGAGCATTGTCTCCGGATCTCCAGAACATGGCTATGATGCCAGGGAGGATGAACAGGACCAGGGCTGCGGCTATCACCAAATGAGGCTGCGCTGTTCTGTAGCGCCCGTTTCAGACCATAGTGGGAAGTCTTCCTTTATGATAGTCGTGATCCAAAACAAACCGCCAGAGACACAGGCAGTCCATGAGAGCGGCGACCTGGTGAGTTCCAAAATTGAAGTCTGCGCGCAGGTGGATGCCAGCGAACCACCGAACCTGTCCACTTTCATCAATGGGGCCATGGGAGGCGTGGGGTTGGCAGATCCGGTCGCTGAATTATTGAGCGGTATGATCCTCAAGCTCGGCAAGCCCGAAGCGTGTGCCGAGCCCCCGCTGGAGGTCACCTGGCACGTTCAAAGAAGTTATCAAGCTTCGGGGACGTTTGGTGAAATGACCTTCTTTGGAGTGATCTGCAGTCTGGAGCAACCGTTTGAAGTCGAAGCCAACTCACCTCATTTTACCTACACCTACTATCTTACCCCTTCCAGCGCGCAGGGAGGATCCTGGACCGCCAGTGGTATGTGGGACGATCCGCATGATAACG
>JAJZSS010000244.1 GCA_021849525.1 Chloroflexota bacterium | reverse complement strand
CCGATCTCTTGCCATAGCGCATCAGGACTGCTTCAATGGCATAGCCATCGGGCAGACTGAACAGGGTTTTACGGGTATGGTGGTCGGAAGATTCAAGGATTTCACCCGGAGTGAGGTGCGAAAATGCGAAATTTTCCGCCAGTTTAATGCGCAAGCCTGCCGGCAGGTTGGTGAATTGATCCGGCAGCGCCCACAGACTCTGATAGAGGCCCTGCCAGACCTGGCGGGCGCGGTAGGCAGGCTCACCCAGGGCAAGCAGGGCGCTCTCAAGTTCGGGGTGGTCAAGGTCGTAAATCAGGGTTTTATCCATCTGTACCTGTATTGATAACAATTGCGTTTAGCGCTGCGGGAGCAGCTCGACCAGAGTCGCCAGGTCCTGCCCGATCCAATCCGGGGCTGGCTTCCAGCGCCGGGCAGCTTCCAGGCCGGTGACTCCGCTCAACACCAGGGCGGAATGGCAGCCCAGCTCCTGGGCGCCAACAATATCCGTTTCCAGCCGGTCTCCCACCACCAGGGCTTCTGCAGGTTCCAATCCCAGGCGCTGCAAGGCCAGCTCATACATATACGCGCCCGGCTTACCCAGGATAATTGGCTCGACACCGGATGCAGACTGGATGGCTGCCAGAATGGACCCGGAGCCTGGAACCAGTCCTTCGGGGGTAGGAAAAGTGCGGTCGCCATTGGTGCCGATGAAAGCCGAGCCAGCCCGGATCAGCCGGTTGGCTGCCGCCAGCCGCTGGTATGTAAAGCTGCGATCCATCCCCGCTACGACTGCCAGGGCGGTATTGGGATCGACATAAAAGCCCCGCCGGCGTACGGCTTCGACCAGACCGGTTTCACCCACCACGTAGACCGGCCCACCCGCCGGAAAGCGGGCTTTGAGATAATCGCCCACCGCTTCCGCAGAAGTAACAATCTGCCAGGGCTCCAGATGCACCTCCAGGCTCGCCAGGACTTGCAGGTACTGCTCGACGGTGCGGGTCGAATTGTTGGTTGCCAGGGCAACACCGTAGCCTTTGGCTTGCAGGCTGGCGAATGTGGCGGGCAAATCACCGATCGGCTTATCGGCGCGCCAGATGACACCATCCATATCCAAAATCAGGGCTTTGATGTGATCAGCTGTGAAATTCATGAGTTTGGTCGATCCTCAAAACGCGCCACCAGATAATCGAACACCGGGCGATCCAGCTTCCCGGCAGCCAGATCCACGCGATCCTCGAAATTCTCGCGCCCGATGAAACTATCCAGGGCGCGCCGGGTATCTTCGTCATATTCGCCGTGCAGCAAGCCGCGATAATCGCCGGTCACGGCCATAATCCGCTGCAAGCGGATCAACGGTTCGCCCTGCAGGCTGAGCTTATCCTGCACATCGCTTTCGCCGAAATAAAGATCGTGCAGCGCCAGGAGATCTTTTAATCTTGCCACCGGATCAGGATCGTCATCGACCCGGTAATCGATCCAGCGGTCATTGAACCCGGCATAACCACCGCTGGGTTTGACCACCAGGATCGCCGCCGACTGCCGACCGCGCCGGTCTCCGCCGGCTTCGTCGCCGGCTCGTAAAGCAGCATACAGCCGCCAGTAAAAAGGTTCTGAAGAAGCCAGATAAGCCATTTTCATGGTCGCGACCACGCCCGGCCCGACCAGGATATTGCCCTGGATGGCGTAGCCGGGACCGTTTACACCGCCTGCCCAGGTATTACACTCGATTCCGGTATGGGTTGCTGAACCGCCGTGTAAATCGACAATCCCAACCTGGCGCTGGCTGGAAAGTGGATCAGCTTTGAGCAGTGCCTGGAGTGCTTCCTGGGCACTGACGCCGTTTCCCATCATTTGCAGGCCGAGCGGCCCGTACGTGGTATTGGCATAAGACTGGGTGGCTACCGCACCTGCTCCCGATTGCGCCCAGGGAACCACCGCCCCGACTGCCAGAAATTTGGAAGCCACGGCGATCCCAAACGCCTGCTCAGCAGGATCGTACGCCACGATTGAAAATGTAGAGGGATGGATCAAACCTGCCTCCTGTTGATTTGATTAGCTGGATCAATCCAGAGAAGGGAAACTCACCGGATGCGGTGGGCAAATTATAAGCCAATTTTCACCAGCGAGAAGTTCCCGCAAGGACGAAAAACGCCCCTGCAGGGTTGCAGAGGCGTTCATCAAGCTAGCGTGCTAGTTTACTTGCCGTTGGAAGGGACCAGGAGCTGCTTGCTCTCCGGGATGTGCATTACATGATCGACCAGGCCATATTCCACAGCGGCAACGGCATCCATGTATTTGTCGCGGTTGGTATCGCGCTCGATTTCCTCAATGGACCGTCCGGTGTGGCGAGCCAGGATGGCATTCAGGTCGCTTTTCAGGCGCAAAATCTCACGCGCCTGGATCTCGATATCCGAAGCCTGTCCTTCTGCGCCGCCCAGCGGCTGGTGCATATGGATTGTAGCGTTGGGCAGGGCGTAGCGATGGCCTTTCGAGCCGGCGGTCAGCAGGACTGTTCCGAAAGAAGCGGTCATACCAACTGCCAGGGTGCTGATCGGGTTGGGGATCATTTGCATGGTGTCATAGATCGCCATCCCGGCATATACCTGCCCGCCAGGGCTGTTGATATACATCTGGATCGGCGCTTCTGGATCCTCGCTGCTGAGAAACAGCAGCTGCGCCACGGTGATATTGGCGACCTGGTCGTTGATTGGCGTTCCCAGGAAAATAATCCGGTTCTTGAGCAGCAGCGAGTAAATATCATACGCTCGCTCACCATGCCCCGAAGTCTCGATGACCATGGGGATGACTGATTGGGGGGTCAAATGTTTCATCTCTCTATCCTTTGAGTGACATCCACAAATATTCTTCTACGAATAAAATCGTTATGCTGCTTCGCCCGACTCAGAGGTTGGCTCGCCGGGTTCAGGTTCTGTAACAACCGCCTCAGCCTCGACCGGAGCTTCGTTCTGCAGTTCGGTTTGAGCTTCAGGGGCTGGACCATCGATTAATAAGTCTTGCATACCGGCGACTTTGCCGGGTTCCATATCTTCTGGCATGGTAAAAGCGCCATCGCTGGCGATCTGGCGCAGATATTCGACTGCCCGGGTGGTGAGCATATCGGCCATGATATTGGTGACCACATTCTGAAAGACGCCCGACTCGTAGAATTTTGAAGCATCCTTGCGGGAAAGGTTGCGGGTCATCTGGCTGATGGTCATGCTGGTGCGCTCATTCAGCGCTTTGCGATTGACCTGGAAATCCTCTTTCCGGGCGATCTCGAAAAGCATCAAGGAACGCTTGGCGCGCTTGATCGCTTCGGGGCGGGCTTCTTCGCGCAAACCTTCAACGTCGATACCCCGGGCTTTCAAATACAGATCAAATTCCAGCTCTTCGTTTTGCAAGCGGCGTTTGAAGGATTCCATGAACTGATCGATCTCGTTCTCAATCATCTGCGGGGGGTATTTATATTCGGTCAGCTCTACTGCTGCATCCAGCACTTTGCTATCGTATTCGTCAAAATAATCCTGGTGACCCTGGGCTTCCAGCATATGGCGGATATCCTCGGTCAGGTCTGCCAGCTTGTCCTTATCGCTGACCATGGTTGCGAACTCATCGTTCACCTCAGGCAGCGTACGGGATTTGACATTTTCGATGGTACCGGTGAAGCGAGCAGTCACATTGCGCAGCTCGGTAAACTCGAGGTCATCTGGCAGGGTCTGCTCGATAGTGAACGCTTCGCCAACCGATTTGCCGATGAAATTGACCGAGAAACCGGGATAAGGCCATTCCTTCAAATCACGTGCCGCATCCTCAGTCTTGACCAGGATCGAAGCAGGCATCTGCTCAATAATGGTTGGATTTTGCCCTTCTTCGGGGTCGATCCGCTCGCCGCGAATTTGGATCTCGACCACGTCTTCTGGCTGCGCAGGTCGCTCAACCGGTTCCAAAACTGCCTGGCGTTCACGCAGCTCGTTGAGGATGGTATCGACTGCATCCTGCCCGATCTGCGGCGGCTCGAAGGGAACGCGGATGCCTGAGTAATCACCCAGGGTGACCACGGCCTGCAGGGGTACAACGAACTCCAGCACCATCGGGTCCATACTGACAACTTTCTCCAGCTGACCGGGGCCGTAAGGTTTAATCCCGGATTCTTCGATCATTTTGGGATACAGGTCTTCTACCAGGTGCTCGAGCGCATCTTCTAAAATAGCTGCTTCACCATATTGGCGTAAGATCACTTTGTAAGGAGCTTTGCCAGGGCGAAAGCCCGGGATTTTGGAGCGCTGAGAAATGTGGCGGGCAGCTTTCTGCTTGGCAGTTTCGACTGCCTCGGGTTCAACTTCGAGAGTCAGCTTGACCTGGTGGTCTTCGAGGGGCTGGGTT
>JAJZSS010000243.1 GCA_021849525.1 Chloroflexota bacterium | reverse complement strand
TTACTGTTGCGGGTGCAGTCTCAGTGGTCGCGGCCGCACCAGCAGCTGCGGTCGCTTGCATATCCACATTTTTGTCAGGCTGCTTCAGGTTTATCAGCAGGATAATGAGGGGGATTAATATAACGATCAGGACTGCCAGGAGCCAAATGGATTGCTTTTTCATAAATCTATCCTCTCGAATCGTTTGATTTTTACATGGCCACAAACTTCGCTCAGAGAGGATTAAAAATCCCGCCATTTGGCGGGAAGGTCATTGAGCATTGCCTGGTTAAAAACCAGGTACTCGACCTCCCTTTCCGCGAAGGGTGTAACGAGCAAGGTAAGGCGGGTGGTCGGGCTCTCCTGTAGATGCAGGAATACCGTTGCGGGACAGCACCGGACTTTCGAACAGATGATTTGGCTCACTGTTCGAGCACCGGGTTTCCCCATGATGCGCCGCGCATCCGGGCGGCAGGCGCACCTTTACCTGGCAGATCAATTGTTAAACTTTGATAAATTTATCACCGAGCAAAATATTTGTCAATCACTTCAGGTTTGCGAAAAGGCCATAAGAAATCTCGGGCCGATCGCCGCACCTGGGATCAAATCGCTTTCACGAATATCTGGTTGGTTATCCCTTTACCCAGAACCACTGAAACAGGCTGCCCGGCAATTGCCAGCAGCAAATTCTCATCTAGAGGCGAGTATTCTAAAACTTCAAAATGGGCTCCGGGAACCAGACCCAATTCTGCCACACGCCGTAGAAGCTCCGGGTCAGTTTCTCGAACGCGTTGGACAACTCCCTTTTGACCCGGCTGAAGACTGCGTAAGGGAATATCATTGAGTTTCTGGATCGCCAGCTCACGGGTTGGGATGGGGTTGCCATGCGGATCGCGCTGTGGGTCGCCCAAAGCCTCGGCGATCCGCTCCTCGAAGGCTTCAGATATGTGATGTTCCAGGCGGTCGGCCTCCGAGTGCACCTCATCCCATTCATACCCTAACATCTGGACCAGGAACATCTCAAGCAAACGATGGTGGCGCACAATCTCGAGCGCGATTTTCTCTCCAGCTGGAGTGAGCAGAACGCCATAATGCTTTTTGTACTCCACCAAGGGCGGTTCCGTTGCAGCAAGTTTCTTCAGCATACCGGTAACCGATGCGGGGGTTACTCCCAGGCTTTCAGCAATTTGATTCGTGGTTGCCCGCTGGTGCTCTAAAGTAAACTGGTAAATTGTTTTCAGATAATCTTCAATGGTTTGAGTCAGATTTTCACGCATCATTATCCACATCACCTGAGCAGCGCATTTGTCCGAATCTGTTGATACACCAAAATCATAATCCAGACCCTCATCTCAGTCAATCAAATTTCTTAATTAGGCTACACTAAATTCGATTTCCTGACATGAACACAAAATGAGAATTTACCAGAGCTTTGCGAGATCGCCATTTTCTGAGTAAAATGTCAGTCTAAATCAATACTTAATTGTAGAGTATGATAAACACGATGCGAGGTCAGACCCATACCTGCCAGATTTTCCAAAATACCTATGTCAAATAAACTTCAATCTCCATCTACGCCAGAGAACCAGGCTGGCTCTCCCCCATCCAAAAACGATCGAGTTACCTCTGCCATAATCAACTTGCTGGTCGTCATATTAATCGGCACAGCTGCTGTACTGGCGTATGATCGCTTCCTAAACCATAGCGCAGTTACAACGAACTTACTCAAAGCCGCGCAGGCTAAGAAGCCTGCCGAGCAAGCAGCTGACTCCCCAACGCAAGCGGAGGGCGCCATAGATGTCGCCCTTGCACCTCTGGACGGAAATCTTTCTGCCACGGATATTGGGATTGTCCGGCGCGTCTCCCTGGATACGCTGATTCCTACTCGCCCACGCGTGGATGTGATTACTTATACTGTTCAAACCGGCGAGAGCCTGTTCAGCATCGCTGACCAGTTTGGGTTAATGCCAGAGACGGTCCTGTGGGGAAATTACGATATTCTCAAAGATAATCCTCACTTGCTAAGTCCAGGCCAGGTATTAAATATCTTGCCAGTCAACGGCACATATTACGAGTGGAATGAGAATGACAATCTCAATGCCATCGCAAGTTTCTTTCAAACCGATGTTGAGAAAATCACCGAATTCCCTGGCAACCACATCGATTTAATTGCCCTGCAAGAAGGCCAGCCGGCGATCGAACCCGGCACCTGGTTAATTATCCAGGATGGAAAACGCGCCCTGAAAGACTGGGGACCACCGGCAATTTCGCGCAGCAATCCTGCATCAGCCCGCTATTATGGAGCTGGACATTGTGGAAGTGTGTATGAAGGGGCGATCGGGTACGGCACTTTCATCTGGCCCACGACAGACCGTACGATATCAGGTTATACCTATGGCTCAGTTCACCCGGCGATCGATATCGGCGGCTCGATTGGCAACGCCATCTTCGCAACCGATAGCGGGGTGGTTGTGTATTCTGGTTGGAGTGATTATGGGTACGGCTATCTGATCGTTATTGACCACGGCAACGGCTGGCAATCTGCGTACGCCCACCTCTCCGCTGTCAGCGTTGGATGTGGTCAAAGCGTCGGCCAGGGCAACGTCATTGGCTCGCTGGGCAGCACCGGGAATTCTACCGGACCTCATCTACACTTCGAGCTGGTGATCAACGGCTCGAAAGTCAACCCGCTGGACTTCGCTCGCTAAGCCTTCTCTCTCCGACATCAAAAACACCCGCTGATATTCCTCAGCGGGTGTTTTATTGGGAGCGTGATTTTTTACAGTATCAAAATTAAAGTAGCAGACGCCTGAGTGAGGGGGGCACCCAGGCGTCTGCTATGGGATAGTTTACCAAAATTCATAATATTAATTGCTACGATTTCATTGCAATCTCGTTATTTTTAACAACGATATTCAAATGGTCAGACAAGTTATCAAGCCCCAGGTGGGAGTCGAACCCACAACCACGGCCTTAGGAGAGCCTCGCTCTATCCTTTGAGCTACTGGGGCAATGTGGCGATTATAACACCCAAGCTCAGTCTATACGACCGGTGGCGATCGCTTTCTTCACCTCACCGATGGCTTTGGTGATCTCAATCTCACGCGGACAGGCAACCGTGCAATTAAAAATTGTGTGACAACGATAGACACCGAACTGGTTATTCAAAATTTGTAACCTTTCGGCTGCCCCCTGATCCCGGCTATCAAAAATGAAGCGGTGCGCATTGACAATTGCTGCCGGTCCGACATATTGTTCATTCGCCCAAAATGATGGGCAGGATGTTGTACAGGCCGCACACAGAATACATTTGGTCGTATCATCGAAGCGAGCCCGTTCTTCAGGAGATTGCAGCCGCTCTTTGGCCGGCTCCGGATCGTCGTTGATGAAATACGGTAATACCGAGCGAAAATGCTCAAAGAACGGCTCCATGTCCACGATCATGTCTTTGATAACACTCAATCCCAGAATTGGTTCAACAGTGATCGTGCTGGTGCCCAGATCCTGCACCAGTACTTTACAGGCCAGGTAATTGCGGCCATTTATCCGCATAGCATCCGAGCCGCACACCCCGTGAGCGCAGGAGCGGCGAAACGAGAGCGTGCCATCCATGTTGCCTTTTATGTACTCCAGCACGTCTAAAACCCGATCGGTAGGGTCTACTTCTACATCGTATGAGGCAAAATATGGTTTTTTATCCTGCTCAGGATTAAAGCGATAGACCTTAAGGGTTACCTGCATTGTTGGGTCCTTTCTAGTACACTCTTTCCTTGGGCTGGAATTTCGTAATCACTACCGGCTTGTAACTCAGCTTGATTGGGCCTTCGCCTGTCCAGGCCAGGGTGTGTTTTAGCCAATCCACATCATTGCGCTTCGAAAAATCATCCCGGGCATGGGCGCCGCGGCTCTCCTGGCGTGCCAGGGCTGAAACAGTCGTTACTTCTGCCAGATCAAGCAGGTTGCCCAGCTCCCAGGCATTTAACAAATCCGTATTAAATATTTTTCCATGATCCTCAACCCGAACTGCCAGGAACCGGGTTTTCAGCTCCTTGATCTTATCCAGGGCGATCTGCATCCCCTCAGCCGTCCGGAATACACCCACATGATCATTCATCACCGCTTTCATCTCAGCAGCAATCTGCATCGGCCGTTCCTCACCTTTGCCCTGCAGCAGGCGATCAAACTGGGCACGCGAAAAATCGGTAGCATCAGCGGGTAGACTGGCAAATGAAGCTCCATTCGCGTACGCGGCGGCGTTTAACCCAGCATGTTTTCCGAACACCAGCAGATCAAGTAGTGAGTTTGTACCCAGGCGATTTGCCCCATGC
Source organism: Chloroflexota bacterium (assembly GCA_021849525.1). Classification (GTDB taxonomy): domain Bacteria; phylum Chloroflexota; class Anaerolineae; order Anaerolineales; family UBA4823; genus JAJZSS01. The sequence continues at coordinate 60 of JAJZSS010000243.1, read as the reverse complement.
ACCGAGACACAGGCCACCTCTCCTGCTGCATACATACCAGGCAAAACCTCATTATTCTCA
>JAJZSS010000242.1 GCA_021849525.1 Chloroflexota bacterium | reverse complement strand
GATATGCTCCAGGGATTGACCGGCGTCCTGGATTTTCGTTTTGGATTGTTCTGCCTGCAGCTCGATTCCGAGCCTCTGCTCACCCCTGTGGCGCTGGAGCCGGCCGGCGCACCCCAAGGCGGCCTGCGGATAGCCACTTTTAATTTAAAGAATTTATTCGATACCCTGGATGATCTCGAGACCGAGGATTCTGTCCTGTTGGACGAAGAATACCAGCGCCGGCTCAGGAAACGCGCCCTGGCCATCCAGGAGATGCTGGCTGGGCCAGATCTGATTGCGCTGCAAGAAGTCGAAAACGACAGGGTGTTGAGCGACTTAATCGCCCGTCCTGAGCTGACCACTTCCTACGCAGCCCTGTGGCTTGATGGGCCCGATCTGCGCGGGATCGATAACGCCCTGCTTTATCGCCCGGAGCGAGTCAGCCTGGTGCGTTACGAGTCCCGCCAGGGCTGCACAGGCCTGGTGGATGGGCTGGGTCCGGATGGCAATGGCGATCTGGTTCATCCGGCCAACGAATTAACCTGCGACCGGGATGGGGATGGTACCCTGGACGGCAACCGCCTGTTTTCGCGCCCGCCGCTGGTAGCCCATTTCCAGCTTCTTGGAAATGCACAGCCGGGCGAGATCTGGTTGATCGCCAACCATTGGAAGTCGAAGAGCGAGGATACCCTAGCCGTGGCTTATACCCTGCCGCGGCGGGTCGCACAGGCTGGCTATGTCGCAGAGATAGTCGCCGATATCCAGGCGGACGATCCACAGGTGAATATCATCCTGCTGGGCGATCTGAATGACACCCTGGCGTCTGAGCCGCTGGCCGAGCTGGCGGCGGCAGGGCTGGTAAACACCTGGGATAAATTACCGCCTGCTCAGCGCTATACCTATATCTACCAGGGATATTCTCAGCCGCTTGACCATATCCTGGTCCTGGGTCCGTGGCTTACGCGCCCTCTGGATGGGGTGCTCTGGGCGGCCAGAATTAATGCGGATTACCCGGCCCGTTATGCAAACCTGATCAATACTCCCTCTGGCAGCTCGGATCACGACCTGCTCCTGGTTCGCTACAATTTTTACTCCCACCTGAACTATTTACCGCTGGTCGCTGCGCCATCTCCCGGACCAAACCGAGCTGGATTACCATGAAATCCCGTTTTTCATTGATTTTCCGGGTCTGGGCTTACGGGATGGCTGTTATTGTCGCGCTATCCGTCTTCACCCTGGCTTCCAGCCAGTCCGGTGGGCTGATCTTTTTTCCCTGGGTTTCCTATCGCTATCCACCGCCGACACCTACTCCACGTCCTACACGATTATTAATCACGGAATTTTTGGCTGATCCGGCTGGCATCGAGCCAGATCATGAATGGGTGGAGGTCTATAATCCCGGGACGATGGGTTTTGATTTGACGGGCTACAAGCTGGGTGATGCGGAGACTTCCGGGAAATCCGAAGGGATGTACCGCTTTCCGGGTGGCCTGATCTTAGGCCCGGAAAAAGCCCTGATCATCGCCAACAAAGCCACTGCTTTTTTCAATGACTTTGGCGTCAATCCTGATTTTGAGCTGCGGGAGAGCGATGGTCAGGTGCCCAATCTGGAGAAATATTCGGCCTGGGGAGCGCGCGATATCGAACTGGTCAACAGCGGCGATGAAATCTTGCTGCTGGATGCCAGCGACCAGATTGTGGATAAAGTCTCGTGGGGGAGCAGCAGCTTTGCGTTCAGCCCTGCCCTGGCGCGCCCTCCAGAAGGAGCCAGCTGGGGGCGGCGCCTGGCTTATGTGGATACCGACACAGCTGAAGATTGGATATTGCAAGACCGACCTGATCCGTGGAATGCCGATTTGAGCACGCCCACGCCTGTTCCCACCAACACGCCTCGCCCCAGCTTAACGCCAACGCTCACCCCCACGCCTACCCGCACACCCACCCCAACCGGATTGTTTAAGCTGTTAATCAGCGAGGTGCTGGCTTACCCGGCAGTTGGCGGCGAGCCGGAAGGTGAGTGGATTGAGCTGTACAATGCCGGAGAATGGACAGTCTGCCTGGAAGGTCTCCGCATCGGTGATGAAGAGACACGGGGCGCGGGAGAAGGGATGGTTCGTTATCCGGCCGGGGAGTGCATTCCACCCGATGGAACCAGCCTGGTGGCGGTGCGAGCAGATGTATTTGATGCCACCTATGGATTTTCCCCACACTACGAGATCATTGATAGTGATCCCCAGGTGCCCGATCTAATTAAAGATACCTCCTGGGCGAGCGGGAATCTTAGCCTGAGTAACTCTGGCGATGAAGTGCTGCTGATCGGGCTGGATGGAATGCTGCTGGACAGCCTGTCCTGGGGCAGCTCAGAATGGGCTTTCTCGCCTGCCATACCGGCACCCGGGCAGGGGGTGTCGCTGGAGCGCTATCCTGGTGAGCAGGATACCGATTGCGCCCTGGATTGGCGGCGCCAGGATGCGCCCAGTCCCGGTGAAATCCCTGACCCGCCAACACCTACTCCCACGGCTTCCCCACTCGATACTGCCACCCTAACCCCCTCACCCGGTACGCCCACGCTCACGCCCCTCGCCACCGGAGATGGCAGCGCCCTCGTCTTGAATGAGATTCATGCCGATCCGGATGCGGCACTGGGGGATGCCAACGGGGATGGCCAGGTTGATCCGAGCGAGGATGAGTTTATCGAGATTGTCAACGCCGGTGCAGGTCCAGTGAACCTGAGCGGTTGGCGGCTGGAGGTCGGCTTCAATCTCCTTGTCCACCGCTTCCCGGCGGATTCCTGGCTCCAGCCGGGTGTGGCGATGGTGATCTTTGGCGGTGGTGAGCCTGAGGGTACCTTTGGCGGCAGCCTGGTCCAGAATGCTTCGACAGGCGGCTTGAATTTAATGAACACCGGCGACATCCTTACTTTGAAACGCCCGGATGGGACGGTGGTGCTTACATTGAGCTATGGCCTGGAAGCCGGCAATAATGAATCGATCACGCGCTCGCCGGATATCACCGGTAGTGAGCCTCTCGTGCGGCATAGCCAGGCTGTGGGTTCTGCCGGGTCGCTGTTCTCCCCGGGCACGCGTCTGGATGGCACACTGTTCCCCGTCGCTGGACCATAAGTCCATGAGGTAAAACGAAAAGGGCTGCCGCGTAAAACGGACAGCCCTTTTGAACCTGAGGAGTTGAACTGTTCAGGATGGTAAACCGCCAACCTGGCGGATGACCATCACTACTTTACCCTGGATCTCCACCACACTGGGATCTTCGATGAAGATCGGGTTCATGGTGGGGTTGGCCGGCTGCAGTCGCACCCGTCCATTTTCCAGGTAGAAATACTTCAGGGTGGTTTCATCCCGGTCGTTCAGCCACACGGCGACCATCTCACCATTGCGTACTTCTTTAGCGGGTTTCATGATCACGATATCGCCGTCATTGACCATGGCATCGATCATCGAATCCCCGCTGACTTCCAGGGCGAACAGGTCAGTAGAGCCTTTTTCGCGCCCTGGCAGCAGGCTGCGGGCGACTTCCACCATACTTTCGGCATCATAATAGCCGAAGTCCGATTGCGGCACAGGCACCGGAGCCGAAGCAACGATCCTCCCGCTGATCGGGATTTTCAGCAGCTCGTCTACTGCCTGGCGCAGATTGCGGGCAGTCTGTTTCAGCCCACTGGAAACCGATTCCAGGGCAGAGCCGGCTGCGCTGACAGCTTCCTCGTACGGCACCAGCAGGCGAATACCCCGCGAGACGTGCTGGTCGCGCTCGATGAAACCCATTTCCTGTAATTGTTCCAGGTAATAATTCACCACTGAAGTCGAAGAGATATCCGTCGCATCGCAGATTTCGCGAATAGATGGCGGATATCCCGGGTCAACCTGGAAACGGTCCAAAACTTCCAGGATTTTCTTCTGCCGATCGCTGAGGCCTTTTTTGCGTTTGCGGGCCATCATCATTGTTCACTCTCCTGTTCAGGTAGAACAATCGTTCCGTTATCGCTATGATAACACGAACATGCGTTCTGTGTCAAGAGGCATTCATGACTTTACCGGTAATCCTATCCGAGCTTGGCTGAATGTGGTTTAATCCATGCGGCAGAGAACGGCAGCCTGTCTTTTCTGTCATTGAGACTTTGCGAAGGAGCTTCATCTTGAATTTCGAAAAGATCTGTGTGCTTGGGCTGGGCTATATTGGTCTACCGACAGCCAGTACGTTTGCTACCCATGGCTTGCGGGTGATTGGGGTTGATGTCAACCCGCAGGTGGTAGATACACTGCGCACCGGCGGGCTGCATATCCATGAACCTGGCTTGCGCACGCTGGTTCAAGCCGCGCTGGGATCGGGTAACCTGACCATCAACCAGCAGCCAGAGCCGGCAGATGCCTTCAGAT
>JAJZSS010000241.1 GCA_021849525.1 Chloroflexota bacterium | reverse complement strand
ATAACCAGCGCCGTTGAGCTGGATCGTCTGGCCATATAAACACGAGCTCCCGATCTTCTTATCGCCATCTACTGCGGCGGTGGTCAAACCAGACGAGGGGGCAAGGAAGGAGAGCAATGCACCCGGAACCAGCAGCGGGCCGCGCGTCAAGAGCAGGGAACTGCACAGGAAAACACTGCGGTGCCGGTACCGGTGCAATTGATTGAGATCACGCCAATCAAAGGGACGCACAGCCATAGGCGCGGGCTACCCTCTCTGCTCGACCAGCATCAAGAAATAACGATGGATACGGTTGTCCCGGGTTAACTCTGGATGGAAGGAGGTGGCCAGCCAACGCCCCTGCTGGGCGGCAACAATGCGGCCATCATCAAGCCTTGCCAATACCTGGGCATCCCCGGCAACTTCTTTGATCAAGGGAGCACGAATAAAAACCGCGTGAAAGGGCAAGTCAGTCTCGGAGACCTGTTTGAGCACCGGAATATGAATATCTGTTTCAAAACTGGCGATCTGGCGTCCGAAAGCATTGCGCTCGACGGTAATATCCATCAGCTCAAGGAGCGGCTGCTGGCGGCTGGCATCTTTAGACAGGAAAATCGCACCGGCACAGGTGCCCCAAATGGCATGCTGCTGCCCAAACTGGCGTAAGGGCTCCAACAAGCCATAATCGATAGCCAGCTTGCCGATCGTTGTGGATTCGCCACCCGGGATGATCAAACCATCCAGCCCTGCCAGCTGTCCTGGGAGGCGCACTTCGCTGGCCTCAACCCCTAAATTGTGGAGCATAAGAACATGCTCAGCAAAATCACCTTGAAGTGAAAGTACACCAATTTTCATAAGGTTCAATACCAGAATACAGAACACCGGCAACCGGACAGGCTGCGCAATCAACTCTGACAATACGCGCAATCAGCCGTTTGCCGGCGGGAAATCCTGGATGTGGGTGGTTTACCAACCTCGTCCGGCGATCAAATCTGCGGTTGGGATATCTGTAACCTGTCGACCAACCATCGGCTCACCCAGATTACGGCTGACCTCTGCCAGGATGTATGGATCATTGAAATGGGTGGTGGCCTTGACGATGGCGGCCGCGCGGCGGGCAGGATCCCCTGATTTGAAGATGCCTGAACCGACGAAAACGCCATCGACGCCAAGCTGCATCATCAACCCGGCATCGGCAGGGGTAGCGATGCCACCGGCGGCGAAATTCACCACCGGCATGCGACCCAGCTTGCGAGTCTCCAGGACCAGCTCATACGGGGCGCCGATTTCCTTGGCGAAGCTCATCACTTCTTCTTCAGGCATGCTCTGCAGGCGTTTTATCTCACCCAAAACTGTGCGGGCATGGCGGACTGCTTCGACCACATCTCCGGTGCCAGCCTCACCTTTAGTGCGGATCATGGCGGCGCCTTCGCCGATACGGCGCAAAGCCTCGCCCAAATTACGGCAGCCGCAGACAAAGGGAACGCGGAAGTTATGTTTCAGAATATGGTGCGCCTCATCCGCCGGGGTAAGGACTTCTGATTCATCCAGGTAATCCACACCAATCGCTTCGAGGATCTGGGCTTCGACAAAATGACCGATCCGGCATTTGGCCATGACCGGGATCGATACCGCATCCATAATTTTCAGAATTAATTCAGGATCGCTCATACGCGCCACCCCACCGTGGGCGCGAATATCGGCCGGGACTCGCTCGAGGGCCATGACGGCGACCGCGCCAGCATCTTCGGCGATCCGGGCATGCTCCGGGGTGACCACATCCATAATCACGCCGCCCTTAAGCATCTGCGCCAGGCCTTTTTTTACAGCAAACGTTGCGACTTGTTGCTCCATTTTACAGAACCTCCAGAAATTGAAACACCAGGTTTCTTTAATCATTCTACCACGCGGCCATGGGCATTGCAACAAAACGAGCGCCAGGCAGCGAATTAGACTTATTTAATCCAGGATTGGCTGGCGGGGTTGACAACCCTAACCAGCCTGGATATACTGATATACAAATATACATTATGGTTGAATCAGATATCAGAGTTGATTTTCACAGCCGGGTAGCGCTGCATGAGCAAATCGCTCAAAGCCTGCGTGAGCGCCTGGCACACGGAGAACTCCCCCAGGGGATGCGGCTGCCAGCTGTGCGGCAGATGGCGGAGGCTCTGCAGGTGCATTTCAACACCGTCGCTCGTGCCTACCGCCAGCTGGAGCAAGAAGGCTGGCTATCGACGCGTCCCGGGCGCGGCACCTTCGTGTGGAGAACGAAACCACACCAGGCTGAGAAGGAGCAACCAGGCCTGGAGGCGCTGACCATCGAATACGTGCGAAGCTGCAAGGAAGGTGGGTGTTCAGAGATGGATATCTTGCGAGAACTACGCAAGCAGTTGCTGCCCTTTCCAGCCACGAGCTCAAAGTCCGAGCATAGCTAATATTTGCAACGCGACAAAAGGGGCAAATTAGAAACCAACCTGGCTAATTAATGTTTCACGTGAAACATCACGAGAGGCAGAGACTGGTCGAGGGGAACAAGATACAATACGCGAAAAGAAACCGGGCGGTTGACACTCAACCAGCCCGGAATTGTTTCACGTGAAACAAATGGACAGGATCCTGACTTGCTATGTCAGCCCTCCGCTCCGGCGATTCCATTCTTCGATGGCTTCTTCGATATTGTCGAGATAGGCATCCAGGGCATCCACCCGGCTGTGTAATTCGGTGCCCTGCAATCCGAGCTCGCTCAACGCACTGCGCCAGGCATCGATCGAAATCGATGCAGCGTTATTCAGGTCCGCCAGACGGGTCCAGGTCCACAGAATAGGCCAGAGAGCCGTCAGCTGTGAGTCGGTATCGAGCATCGCCAGGATTGCCTGGCGATAATACGGAAGGCGATCTGGGTGGAGACGGGGAGGACGAGAAGCAACAGGGGGAGCAAGATAATCCTGTTCCCAGGCGGGAAGCCAGGCACGAACCTGGTCGCGTGTGATGTCTTTGGCTCCCAGCAATCCCATCAAACCGGCATCCAGGCCAGGACGACCGACTGCTTCAGCTCGCTCGGGAAAGTCCTGCAAAAAGCGCCGCTCGGTGAGCAGATGACCGGTAATACCGGCGACGGCGTTGGCAGCTTGCTCCAGGCTGCGTAAATAATTGAGAACATCGGCTGGTTCGCTGCCGCCGCCTTCCAGCTGGCGGTTCAGCCAGGTCTGGCGGGCGCTTTCCAGCATCGTGCGGGCACGCTCGGCGACATTGTCGAGGCGGTCGAATTGACCACGCACGGCTGCCTGGGTGAAATCCATCAGGTGTTGGGGGTCGTGAAGGATCTTGCATTCGAAGATGGTGTGACCCATCCAGGGATCGACCCGGAGCTTGCGCGGCTGCCTGTAATCGCGGTGGAAGTGGTGAGCGATATCCAGGTGCAGTTCGTCGGTCAGGCGAATGATCTCCCGTTCATTTTCGGGCTGGTCGACATGGATCATTACCAGATCGACATCGGCTGTCCCCCCCAAGAGGAAGTCATCATAGAGATATGAACCGGTCAGATAAATGGACAGAATATTGCGATTCTTTTGTGTCCTGCTTTCGACTGTTTCACCAATAATCTTATCCACAACCTGCCGTGTGATGCGCATGATCCCTCCGTGTTGGGCGTTGCCGGTAAGAAACCGGACTTATTTTCCCTGTTTGATTATGGCTGCAAAGGAAGCTCCGGCTGGAATGGGGCGAGCCTGAGGGCCTGGCGGATGCGATTCACTACCCAGTCCAGGTCTTCAGGTTTTTGGACGTAATTAATATAATTGGTATCCAGCCTTAAGATCGGACTGCCCTGTTGGTGAGAACCAGAGAAGAATGACTCATAAGCCTGATTAAGCTCGTGAATGTAGGAACGCTCCATATTGCGTTCGTAACTGCGATCTCGAAAGGCGATCCGCTGCATCAATATTTCTGTGTCTGCGCTCAGATAAACGATCAAATCGGGTGGGGTGATCTTCTCCGCCAGAGCCTGGTGGACTTTGTCGTACATATCCAGCTCATCGCCATGCAAGTTGATCGAAGCGAACAGGGCGTCTTTGGCAAAAGTGTAATCGGAGATTAAATTCATCCCCTGTTTGACGGCTTCGGCGACGATCCTGCGCTGCTGGTGATAACGGCTGAGTAAAAAGAAGATCTGTGTCTGAAACGCGTACCGCTGGCGATCAGAATAGAAATCGGATAAAAATGGATTCTCTTCAAAGACTTCGAGATAAAGATTGGCGTTAAAGACTGGCTGCAGCAAACGCGCCAGGGTGGTTTTTCCTACGCCGATGACACCTTCGATAGCCAGATACATGTGTTTTGATTTTATTCCTTGTCGGGTAGAAGTATCCGAAGTTGGATCATGGTTGTGTCGCCGGATGGCTGGCTCGACAACTTAAGGATACCAGCGAACAGCGGG
>JAJZSS010000240.1 GCA_021849525.1 Chloroflexota bacterium | reverse complement strand
ATTATTCCGAAATTCCAGACGAGAAATGGAACAACTGGCGCTGGCAGCTCAGCAACCGCATCAATACCGTTGAGGAGTTTGAGCAAGTTCTACCGCTGACCGACAGCGAGCGTAAGGCGCTCTCGGCTGCCAACCTGTTCCGGGTGGATATTACTCCTTATTTTATTTCGCTGATCAATCCCGATGACCCCGACGATCCCATCCGCAAGCAGGTGGTGCCGACAGACTCCGAAATGGTGCCCTTTACGGCAATGATGGAGGATTCGCTGGCTGAAGATCGCCACTCACCGGTCCCCGGGCTGGTGCATCGCTACCCGGACCGGGTTTTGATGCTGGTGACCACCCAGTGCGCCTCCTACTGCCGCTACTGCACCCGCTCGCGGATTGTGGGTGATCCCTCGGCGACCTTTTCGCGCACCGAGTTCGAGATGCAAATCGAATACCTCAAGCGCACGCCCCAGGTAAGGGATGTGTTGCTCTCTGGCGGCGACCCGCTGGTGCTGGCGCCGCGCATCCTGGAAGAGATCCTGCAGCGCCTGCGCGAGATCCCGCATATCGAGATCGTACGCATTGGCTCACGCGTTCCGGTGTTCCTGCCCATGCGCATCACCGATGAGCTGTGCGATATGCTCCAGAAATACCATCCCTTGTGGCTGAATATCCATGTAAACCATTACAACGAGATCAGCCTGGAGCTGGCCGAGGCGGCCGATCGCCTGACCCGGGCGGGAATTCCACTGGGGAACCAATCGGTGCTCCTGGCGGGGGTAAACGACAATGTACATATCCAGCGCCAACTGGTCCAGGAGCTGGTGCGGATCCGCGTCCGGCCTTACTATCTATACCAGTGCGACCTGGTAGAAGGCGCCGGGCATTTCCGCACGCCGGTAGCAAAAGGGATCGAGATTATGGAGGGACTGCGCGGGCATCCTTCCCGTTATGTCGTGCCGCAATTTATTTTTGATGCACTCTGAGGTGGTGGGAAGATCCCCGTGGCGCCTAATTACCTGCTCAGCATGTCGGACCATAAAATCATCCTGCGTAATTATGAGGGGTACATTACGACCTACGAAGAGCCAACCGATTATCACCCACGCGATGCTGCCCGCTTTACCGGCGAGAAACGTCCCGAACCCGGGCAGGCTGGACTCTCCGGGCTGCTGGATGGCGAGCAGCTGTTCATTAAGCCAGAGGGTTTCGATGAACTGCATGACCGGCATGGAATTCAACACCGCCTCAAGGATGCCCGGAAATGGGTGCCTCTGGGAATTGGCGATGGCGAGAAACCTGCCGAGGACGCTTCCAAGACGGATTCAGCGGCGAACGACGCCTCTTGACAATTCAGGCTAAAGCCGTATAATATTTAGTAATAAGTTCATAAATATTATCCACTTGGAGTCAGTTCATGGCAACTTGCATGTGTCCGAGGCGGGGTTGGTAGCCACCACCTCGTCTGGAAGACACCTCTAGAAAGAGCTCTCCGAGCTTCTTTCGACCAACAAGACGATTAGGGTGGTTGCGACCCCGCTTACAGTGAAAGCTGTACGGCGTTGAAGCGCTTTGGCGTGGTCCCCACCCTTTTTTGTTTCCTGTTGGTCGTTTTTTATTGGTAGAAGGAGCGTTTTATGGAGCTTGAGTTATTGACCGGTGTTCCGGCGACTGCACAACAAATCTCAGGATTGGAAGCAGCGGTAGGCAATACCCCTCTGCTGGCCTTGAACAGGATTACTGCCCACCTGCCGGCCCGGGTTCGGGTGGCGGTGAAAGCGGAATGGTTTAATCCCGGCGGCTCAGTGAAAGACCGCCCGGCACTGTCTATCCTCCACGCCGTACTATCCAGCGGTCAGCTGGCAGGTGGTAAGCGCTTGTTGGATTCGACTTCGGGGAACATGGGGATCGCCTACGCTACATTTGGGGCTGCGCTGGGCATCCCGGTAACCCTGGTCGTCCCGGCGAACGCCAGCCCCGAGCGGATTGCGATCCTGCGGGCGCTGGGCGCGGAGCTGATCCTGAGCGATCCATTGGAAGGGACAGATGGGGCGATCCGGGTCGCCCGCCAGCTGGCTGATGAACACCCGGATGGTTACTTCTACGCCAACCAGTACGACAATCCAGCCAACTGGCAGGCGCATTACCGGACAACTGCGCCTGAGATCGTCCAGCAGACCGGAGGTCAGCTGACCCATTTTATCGCCGGATTGGGGACCTCTGGCACGCTGACCGGCGTTGGGCGTTACTTACGCGCCTACAACCCGTCTGTCAAAGTCATTGCCGGGCAGCCAGACGCGCCATTCCACGGCCTGGAGGGCCTCAAGCACATGGCCAGCGCCATCCAACCTGCCATCTACGATCCTTCCCTGGTTGACCGGGTCGTGGAAGTTTCCACGGAGCAGGCTTATGCGATGGTCCGCAGGCTGGCACGGGAGGAGGGTCTGTTTGTTGGGATCTCGTCCGGGGCGGCAGCCGTTGCAGCCATGCAAATTGCAGAGGAGCTGGAGGAAGGTCTGGTGGTGACAGTATTCCCGGATGCCGGTTACAAGTATTTGAGTGAGACGAAACTATGGTCAGTATAAACCCCGAGCCTGTAAATGCTCCTCAGGCTGAAGAGGCCAAGCTGGAGACGCGGCGCCTGAAGCTGACCAAGGCCTTGTTGGACCAGATCTGGGTGCATGGGGAGGCAGCCTACCCGGAAGAAGGCGCCGGTTTGCTGCTGGGGAGCGATATCAATGGAGAGCGCCAGGTAACGGCGATCCTGCCAATCGATAATGCCCGTGAAGACACCGCCCGCCACAATCGCTACCTGATCACCGCCCAGGATATGCTGGCAGGCGAGCAGCAGGCCATGCGCCTGGGTCTGGATATCGTGGGTGTGTTTCATTCACACCCCGACCATCCCAACCAGCCATCTGAATTTGATCGCCAGTGGGCGCTGCCCTGGTTTTCATACGTGATCACGTCCGTGGCACAGGGTGCAGCGCACGGCAGCCGCTCCTGGCGTTTGGCAGATGATCGCAGCCAGTTTACGGAAGAAATTCTGTTTGTTACTAATGAATAAACCTAGTTGTTGGAGGAAACCATGGCCTTGTATTTTGTACAGCACAAACACACAGAAGAAACCTGCCCGGCGAGGGATCCTGCGGCCGGGGCGATGCTCCTGACCCATATCAATCCCCTGAATGCCCGAAAATTTGGGGTCAACATTCTGGGAGACGCGGTCCTGGATGGTCAGCATACCTTTGTGCTGATCGTCGAGGCAGATGAACGGGCGAAGATCGAAAATTTTATGCAGCCCTTCCGCCAGGCAGGGACGGTGGAGATCCAGCCAGCCTCGACCTGCGAAGTGGTTGTCGAACGCGCCGGCTGTTGACCGGCGCCGGATTATCAATTTTAAATAAGAAATGGAGCGGTACAATTGGCCATGCCAACTTTAAGGATCCCTGCCCCTCTGCGCCCATACGCCGGTGGACAAAGTGAGTTTTCAGTCCAGGCGGAAACCGTTGCCGAGGCGCTAAACGAGCTGGTAAGACTCTATCCTGCGCTGAAACAACATCTGTTTTCGGAGGATGGTGAGCTGAGAGCTTTTGTCAATCTCTTTCTCAATGAGGAAGATATCCGCCACCTGCAGGGTGTAAACACACCAGTAAGTGAGCGAGACAGGCTGATTTTGATCCCCAGCATTGCTGGGGGATAGAAGAACTGGAGAACGATGTACCCGTCACTTTCCAATGCAGAAATCCTGCGCTATTCGCGCCATTTGTTGATCCCTGAGGTGGGATTGGAAGGGCAGCAGAAACTCAAAGCTGCTGCAGTGTTATTGATCGGCACCGGTGGGCTGGGCTCGTCGCTGGCATTGTACCTGGCGGCGGCCGGGGTGGGGCGGATCGGCCTGGTGGATTACGATGTGGTGGATTATTCGAATTTACAACGCCAGGTGATTCACGGCACCAGCAGCCTGGGCGTGTTGAAGGTTGAATCGGCCCGCCAGCGCATGCTGGACGTAAATCCAGATATCGAGGTTGAGGTATATAACGAACCATTCACCTCGGCTAACGCCATGCGCATTGCTGCGAATTACGATATCCTGGTCGATGGCACCGATAATTTCCCTACCCGCTACCTGGTCAATGATGTCAGCGTGCTGCTGGGCAAAGCCAATGTTTACGGCTCGATTTTTCGCTTCGATGGGCAGGTGAGCGTTTTTGACGCGAAACGCGGTCCGTGCTACCGGTGTCTCTTCCCTGAGCCACCCCCGCCGGGCCTGGTGCCTTCCTGCGCCGAAGGCGGGGTGCTGGGTGTGCTGCCGGGTACGGTTGGGACGCTCCAGGCAACCGAAGCCCTCAAGCTGATCCTGGGGATAGGCGAGCCGTTAATTGGCAGGCTGCTGCTCTACAATGCGCTGGATATGACGTTTGATTTTGTCAATCTAC
>JAJZSS010000239.1 GCA_021849525.1 Chloroflexota bacterium | reverse complement strand
GTCTGGGAGCCGCAGGGCCTGAAGCCGGGCACGCTGCCTGCGGATTTCCCAGTCACCGTCGCCGTGCGCAATGTGCTGGTCAACGGCCAGCCGCGCAATTTTACTTATCAGGTGATTCTCTTCAACCCGACTGATTAATGTTAAGGAATCTGCCATGCCAACTGTAATCGCTTTCCTGCGCGCCATTAACGTCGGCGGGCACACGGTCAAAATGGACCTCCTGCGCCAGCTTTTCACTGACCTGGGATTCAGCGGGGTCGAGACATTCATTGCCAGCGGCAACGTGGGCTTTGAAACCGCGGACACCGACCTGCCAGCCATGGAGAGCCGGATTGAAAACCACTTAAATGAAGCGTTAGGCTACCCGGTGAAGACTTTCCTGCGCCCGCCTGCCCGCCTGGAGGAGATCGCCAGCTATCAGCCCTTCTCACTCGAGGATTTGGAAAACCCCTCCCATACGTTATATGTTGGCTTCTTGCAGTCCCCGCCCGGCCCCGAGGCGACTCAAAAAGTTGCCGCCCTGGGCGATTCACTCAACCAGCTCCAGATTCATGACTGCGAGCTTTACTGGCTGGTGTATACCCGTCTCAGCCAGTCTGTGATTACCGGCTCGCGCCTCGAGAAAGCCCTGGGCATGCCGACCACTTTGCGCAATCTGAATACGATCCAGAAGATCATCGCCAGGTATTCTAATGAACATTCTTGAAACTGAGCGCTTGCTCCTGCGCCATTTCGTGCGAGAAGACCTGCCCGAGCTGTACGCCCTGTACTCTGACCCGGTGGTGCGCCGCTTCTTCCCCGAGGGCACCCTGAGCCTGGACGAAACCGGGGAGGAGTTGGAATGGTTCCTCGGCGGGCATCCCCGCCACCCCGAGCTGGGCCTGTGGGCCACGATCTACAAGCCCACCGCCCAATTTATCGGGCGCTGCGGCTTGCTGCCCTGGACGATCGACGGCGTCTTCGAAGTGGAAATCGCTTATATGCTGGCGCAGGCCTGGTGGGGGCAGGGACTGGCGACCGAAGCTGCCCTGGGCATTCGCGAGTACGCTTATGAGACCCTGAATTTATCCCGCCTGATCTGCCTGATCGATGCCGGTAACCAGGCTTCGATCCGGGTGGCGACCAAAATCGGGATGCAGTTCGAGAAAACCGGCTTTGACGACAAAGGACCATACGTCCTGTATTCGGTCCAGCGCCCGACCGTCAAATAAGCATCACCCAATCTCCGTGAAAAACCGGTTGCACAGGCCGGTTTTTTTCGTTATGATAAGGGTAATCAAAATCCTCCATCTGCTCAAAACAAAGGCAAACCGATGGCGAAAACTTTCCAATCGCTCCTGGCCTGGCTCGGGACCGTCGCGGCGCAGTGGATCGGCGCTAACCTGTGTGTTTTTCTCCTTTCGCTTTTCTGGTATACCGACCGTCCTGCCACATGGACCCAATTTATGATCAACGTCGCTTTCATGGGCGTCGGCTTTGTGATCGGGATCTACGGGGCGGGGATGTTCGTCCTGCGCCGGCGCAAAGTGGCGAATTTACTGCCGCGGCCGCGCTTTCTGGCTACCCTGACAGGCAGCCTGCTGCCTTTGCTGGTGCTCGGCTATATATCCTGGAGCGTCTACCAGACCCGTCCCGCCGAGTTCCAGACCCTGATTGTCGAGCAGCGGCAGGTCGACCTGGCCCAGACGGCTTTGTGGCTCTCGATCCTGTTCTTTCATCTCCCCGGCTGGCTCAGGCAGTGGGCGGGCCGGCCTGTGGAGATCGTCAGGGAGACAGCATAAATGGATCACTTCATTTACACATCCCAGGCAGCCCTGGACTGGCTCCTGGCGCATGAAAACCCCGGCGTGCGCTACCTGGCGCTGCGCGACCTGGCCGGTCTGCCGCCCGGCGCCCCGGAGCTGCTGGCTGCCCGCCGCCTGGCCCACCTGGAAGGGCCGATCGCCAAAATCCTGGCAAATATGGACCCCGCAGGCTTCTGGGAAAAGCCCGGACCTGGCTACGGCCCCAAGTACCGCTCCACCGTCTGGGCGCTGATCCTGCTGGCTCAGCTTGGCGCTTCAATCGACGAAGACGAACGTGTGGCGCAGGCCTGCCGCTACTATATGGAGAAGGCTTTCACTCCCACCGGGCATATCACCTACAACGGCGCTCCCGGCGGTACCTTCGACTGTCTGCAGGGCAATATGAGCTGGGCGCTGCTCTCTCTGGGCTATGTGGTGGAGGAAAACTGGGATCCACACCTGGACGCTGCCTTCGACTGGATGGCGCGCACCGTCACCGGCGAAGGGATCGCCTCGCAGAAAGACAAAACCAATCCTGAGCGCTATTACGCCTACAAATGCGGGCCGGATTTCGCCTGCGGGGCCAATAACAACCAGTCCTGCGCCTGGGGAGCGGGCAAGATCATGCTGGCTTTCAGCCGCCTGCCCACCGGTCGCCGCACCCCGCGGATCGATTCTGCCATCCAGCGCGGGGTGGACTTCCTGTTCAGAGTAGAGCCAACCACCGCAGCCTACCCCACCCCCAACAACATCCCGCCCAGCCGCAACTGGTGGAAGTTTGGCTTCCCGGTCTTCTATATCACCGACCTGCTGCAGCTGGCTGAAGCCCTGGTGGGCCTGGGTTACGCCGCCGACCCGAGCCTGGCAGCCACCCTGGAGCTGGTCCGCTCCAAGGCGGATGATCAGGGGCGCTGGCCGCTCGAGTATCACTATGGCAGCAAGACCTGGGGCAATTACGGGCGCATGAATGCGCCCAACCCCTGGGTGACGATCCGCGCCCTGCGCGTCCTGAAAGCGGTTGAATCCGTATAGCACTGAGGCTATTGCTAACCATGCGCATCCAGAATCCCCTCCTGCTCACCCAGCGCCTGTTCTATCTCAACGCCGCCGTCTGGGTGCTGCTGGGCATCCTGACCCTGTGGCGCATGCGCGCCGGCGGTTCTTTCGATGCCATCGGCGCCATTATGATCGGCATGCTGTTGTTCGGGAATGCCTTCATCCTCCTGTTAGCCGGGGTCGGCCTCGCCGAGCGCACCCGCCTGACCTATGTTTTTGCCGTGCTGATCCTGGTGGTCAATATTCTGCTGACCTTAACCGACCAGGTTGGCTGGATCGATCTGCTCACCCTGCTGCTCGACCTGGTCATCCTGGCACTGCTGGTGGTTTACCGCCGGCAGCTGTGGGCGAGGTAGTCTTGCTGAAGCCGGTAATCCAGGTGTTCAAGCAGGTCGGGCGGCTCAAGCTCACCGCCCATCTCTTCCTGCCCGCTGCGTCCAGCGCCGAGCCGCCCCGCCCGGCGGTGGCGTTCTTCCATGGGGGCGGCTGGGTGGACGGCTCGCCGCTGTGGGGCTACCCCTGGTGCCAGCATTTCTTTGAGCGCGACCTGGTTGCCGTCTCCTTCGCCTATCGTCTGGTGGACCAGCAGACGGTCACCCCGCTGGAAGCCGTCCAGGATGCCCGCTCGGCCCTGCGCTGGCTGCGCGCCCACGCCGTCGAGCTGGGGATCAATCCCCGCCAGGTCATCGCCTGCGGCTTCTCGGCCGGCGGCTACCTGGCAGCCAGCACCGCCCTGCTGGAGGACTGCGACGACCCGGCTGACGACCTGCAGCTCAGCGCCCGCCCGGACGCCCTGGTGCTCATCTCCACCCCGGTCGAAATCTGTGATGATCCCTGGTTCAGCGAGCTGCTCGACCGGCGCCTGCCCTGCCAGGTACTCTCCCCGGCCCGGCACATCCGCCCCGGCCTGCCGCCCGGTCTGCTTGTCCACGCCGGGCGGGATGACATGGTGGCGTATGCCAGTGTGGCGGCTTTCGTCGAGAGGATGCGCCAGGCTGGCAACCGCTGCGACCTGATATCCTACCCGGCTGAAGATCATTTCCTCGGCGGGCCGGAAAGCCCCACCCGCCGGGCAATCCTGGGTCAGATCGATGAGTTTTTCGTTTCACTGGGATATTTGACACTCTGATCGGATTCGGTATGTCCCCTCCTGCTGTCGAGATCCGCCCTTACCAGCCAGCCGATGCCGCCGCGGTCTACCAGGCGATCCGCGAATCGCTCCCCGAGCTCTCGCAGTGGCTGCCGGATATGAATGCGTCCACCAGCCTGGATACGGTGCAGGCTTATATCGCCCGGCGGGAAGACCAGGCCAACCGCCGTCTGGCGTACGATTTTGCGATCGTTGATCGGGAGGATCAGGGCATCCTGGGCGGGTGCGGTCTGAACCAGATCAACTGGCAGCACGGCTATGCCAACCTGTACTACTGGGTGCGCACCAGCCAGGCCGGGCAGGGGATTGCCGGGGAAGCCGCCAGGCAGCTCGCTCGCTACGGTATTCGCACCCTGGGTCTCCAGCGGATCGAGATCCTGGTGGCGGTGGAAAATCACGCCAGCTTGCGGGTGGTGGCGAAGCTGGGCGCCGCCCGCGAAGGC
>JAJZSS010000238.1 GCA_021849525.1 Chloroflexota bacterium | reverse complement strand
GATCGGGTTGACAGGTTTTGATAACATCCGCTGGCAGCATGGGGAATCCTTTATAGGTATCGGACTGGGCGAACGGGATGCCTGGGGCAAGGGTTATGGCACAGACGCCATGCACCTCATGCTGCGGTATGCATTCACAGAGCTGAACCTGCACCGCGTCTCGCTGGATGTATTTGAATACAACCCGCGCGCCATCCGTTCCTATGAAAAAGCAGGTTTTCGGCATGAAGGCCGCCAGCGCCAGTTTCTGCTGCGCGAAGGCCGGCGTTGGGATTTAATATTTATGGGGATCACCCTGCCAGAATGGCAAGAGCAGCATTACGGAGATAAATGAAAATGGATACCATCCAGGAAATTACGCAGCCGCTGACCATCCCGGGCGCGCCCGCGCTGCCCGGCCTGAGCTTTCGCGGTTATCGCGATGAGACAGATTTCGAGAAGATGGTCGCGGTAATCCAGGGCTGCAAACAGGTTGACCAGATGGAACGCGCCGACACTGCCCAGGATCTCGCCCGCAATTATCGCTATGCGCCCAATTTCGACATTGCACGCGACTTGCTCTTGGTCGAGATGGAGGGTGATGTCATTGGCTATTACCGGGTGGTGTGGTTTTTCGAAGATGCCGGGGATGCAATCTACACCCATTATGGTTTCTTACTCCCCCAATGGCGCGGCAAGGGCATTGGAAGGGCAGTTCTGGCGTATTTACAGGCCCACATCCGGCGAACTGCAGCGACCCACCCGCTTGAACAACCCAAATATTTCCAATCCTATGCCGATGAAAAGGAACGCGATTCCACCGCTTTTCTGCTGGCTGCAGGCTATAAAGCTGCCCGCCATTTCTACACCATGCAGCGACCCGACCTGGAGAATATCCCCGATCTACCGCTGCCGCCCGGATATGAGATCCGGCCTGTGCTGGAGGAGGACCTGCCCGTAATACTTACTGCCAGCACCGAGGCCTTCCAGGATCACTGGGGCTACAGCGCGGCTGCGGATCCTCCCCTGGCACAGATCATGGAGGACCCGGATTTCGATCCCAGCCTGTGGAGGGTCGCCTGGCAGGGCGACCAGGTCGCCGGGATGGTTCTTAGCTACATCACGCCTGCCGAAAACCTGGAATATCAGCGCCTGCGCGGCTATACTGAGAATATCTGCGTCCGGCGGCCTTACCGCAAGCAAGGGCTGGCCCATGCGCTGATTGCTGCCAGCCTGCACGCGCTGCGCGAGCGGGGCATGCAGGAAGCCGCTCTGCACGTGGATACTGAAAACCTGTCCGGCGCGCTGCAGCTTTACGAAAGTCTCGGTTTCCAGCCGGTCGCCCGGCACACCACCTATCGCAAACCGTTGGAGATGACTGTATGGCCGAACCCGCGCATCATCTGATCAAAGCCGTTATCTGGGATCTGGGCGGAGTCCTGGCGCGCACGATCGACCGCGCCCCGCGCAGCGAGCTGGCTCAGCGGCTGGGAATGACCTACAAAGAGCTGGATGAGGCGGTGTTCAACAGCGCCTCCGCCCGGCAGGCCAGCCTGGGAGAGATCAGCGTCGACCGGCACTGGGAAATTGTGTGCGCCGAGCTCGGCTGGCCACTGGAGAACCTGGCAGAGTTCCAGAGCCTGTTTTGGGGAGGGGACCGGCTGGATATGGCACTGATCGCTTACATTCGCGGGCTTAAACCAGCCTTCAAGACCGGATTGTTGAGCAACAACTGGTCCAATCTGCGCCACCTGATCGAGCAGCGCTGGCAGGTTAGCGATGCGTTCGATACCCTGGTGAACTCGGCTGAGGTCGGCTTGCTTAAACCCGATCCGGCGATCTACCAGCTGACACTGGAGCGCCTGGGCGTGAGCCCGGAACAGGCTGTCTTCGTTGACGATTTTATTGAAAATGTCCAGGCTGCCCGGCAGCTGGGCTGGCAGGCTGTGCAGTTCCAAAACCCGGCTCAGGTGCGGGCAGACTTGAATCCAATCCTGGAGCTCCAACCCCAGGAAAAACCATTGGAAGGCAAGGGTGCCTGAACCGCTCGACCTGACCCGGCTGACGATTGCTGAGGCATCCGGGCTGCTGCAATCCGGGGTGCTCTCGGCGCGCGCCCTGGCTGAGCAGCACCTGGAGCGGATTGCGGCCCTCAATCCGCAGCTCAACGCGTTCATCACCCTGACGGCCGATCAAGCGCTAACCCAGGCAGCTCAGGCAGATCAAGAGCTCAGCCAGGGCAATGTTTGCGGTCCCTTGCATGGCATCCCGCTGGCCCTCAAAGATCTATTCGATACCGCCGGGATCCCGACCACCGCTGGGGCAAGCTTCTGGCGTGAGAATGTCCCTGAGCAGGATGCTTTCGTGGTTAGCCGGCTACACCAGGCCGGGGCGGTGATCCTGGGCAAGCTGAATATGCATGAAATTGCCCTGGGAGTAACCAGCGCCAACCCGCACTACGGCACCTGCCATAACCCATGGGACCTGAACCGCTCCCCAGGCGGCTCATCCGGGGGCAGCGCCGCAGCGGTCGCCAGCGGGCTGTGCCTGGGCGCCCTGGGCACAGACAGCGGCGGCTCGATCCGCATCCCGGCCTCCCTGTGCGGGGTGGTCGGGCTCAAGCCCACCTACGGGCGGGTGAGCCTGGGCGGGGTTATCCCCCTGAGCTGGAGCAGCGATCACGCCGGGCCGCTGGCGCGCACCGTTCAAGATGTAGACCTGCTGTATCGGGCGATCACCGGCCATGATCCCCATGATCCTGCCAGCCAGCCTGAGGCGATTGATGATCCCCTGACTGCGCTCGGTGGCGGGATCCGCGGCTGGCGCATTGCCTTGCTGGACGATCCATTCCTGGACGCTGCGGACTCAGAAGTCCTTGACGCGGTCCGGACAGCCGCCTTCCAGCTGCGTGAATTGGGAGCAGAAGTGACCCCGGTTGCCATCCAGGAATTACGCCAGGCAGCGCAGATCAATGGGCTGGTTGTGCTGTGCGAGGCGGCAGCCTTTCACCGCCAGCGGCTGCAAGAACACCCGGCTGGTTTTGGCGACGATGTGCGCCGGCGGCTGGAGACCGGTGCCGCAACCCCGCTCCAGGACTATGTCCAGGCTCGCCGCACCCAGGCAGTGCTGCGCCGGAAACTGGAGATGTTTTTCGAGGAATTCGATCTCCTCTGCCTGCCCGCAACACCGGTCACTGCCCCCCTGATCAGCGGTCCGGATGCCGTCGAACAGGCCCGCCTGTTGACTCGCTTCACCGCCCCGTTCAATCTGACCGGGTTGCCTGCGATTGCCCTGCCATGTGGGATAAGCAGCGCTGGCTTACCCATCGGTCTACAGCTTGTCGCCCGGCCGTGGGCCGAAAGCACCCTGCTGCGCGCCGCCCGGGCTTACGAGAATGCCACCCCCTGGCATACCCTGCAACCGGCTTAATAGCCCAATCATTACTGGTAACCCGCAAAACATCCTCCAGGAAACCTGCTTCCGATGCCTAAATTCAAAGCTTATCCGGTATATCTATTTCTCGAAGCAGCCACCGCACTCTTATTCGGCATGATCTTCACCATGAGCTCGCTGTACCAGGTCCAGCGCGCCCAATTGAGCGCCATCCAGCTGGTGCTGGTTGGCACAGTCCTGGAGCTGTCAATTTTTCTATTCGAGATTCCGACCGGTGTGGTTGCCGATGTAGTCAGCCGGCGACTCTCGGTCATCCTGGGTGTTTTCCTGATCGGAGCCGGGTTTCTGCTGGAGGGGGCTCTGCCCATCTTTGCCACGATCCTTCTCGCCCAGGTGCTGTGGGGGCTCGGCTACACCTTCACCAGCGGCGCCACGCAGGCCTGGATCACGGATGAAATTGGCGAAGCGGCCGCTGGACCGGCATTCCTGCGCGCCAGCCAGCTGGCTGACCTGGCAGCTTTATTGGGCATACCTCTCGGCGTTTTCCTGGGGAAAGTTCAGATAAACCTGCCGATTGTGGTGGGCGGCGGACTTTTCATGGGGCTTGGGTTGATCCTGATCCTGTTCATGCCGGAAAATGGCTTCCAACCCACCCCGCGCGGAGAACGAAATACCTGGCAAAGTATGCTCCATACCCTGAGAAGCGGTTTTGGCATGCTGCGCCGCCGGCCCGCCTTATGGAATATATTGCTGATCGGTTTGTTCTTCGGGCTGTACAGCGAAGGTTATGATCGCCTGTGGGTCAAGCATTTAACGGATAATATTCTTCCTTCCGGTGGATCTCAAATTGATCCGGTCAGCCTGGTTGGATTAATCAGCGCGGGGGGTGCTTTGCTCAGCATTGCTGCCACCGAGCTGATCCGCCGCCGCCTGGATACTACCCGCCCCAACGCCAATGCGCGCATCATGCTGGTCGCTTCTGCCATGATGGTGATCGGCCTGATCACTTTCGCCCAGGCGCGCAGCCTGGTCCTGGCGGTGGGGATGATCTGGCTGATCGACGTCTTC
>JAJZSS010000237.1 GCA_021849525.1 Chloroflexota bacterium | reverse complement strand
ACCACCCAAGGGTTGTTGGGAGACAAGGCTGTAAGGACCTGTTGAGCGGGCATGGACTTTATCCTCAACCAGGTGGTGTAGTTTAAGCATGGTCATCACGCCCACAGTAACGGGTTGGTCGTAAGGCTGGCCGGTCTTGCCATCGCGTAAAAGCTGCTTGCCCAGCGTGGGGATCGGTTCTCCTCTTTCCAGAGAGATCTGATGAGCATGTACCATAATCTCTTCAGCGCTAAGGCCTTCAGTATCCACACCTTCACGGGTTGCCCACAGCTCAAGACAGACCTTGATCGCCTGTTCCGCCCGCGCATCCCGCTCAGCGCCAACTTTACTGAATAATTCCGAGCTAAAGATCGTATCCGGATCATAACCTTGTTCACGCAGCCATTCTTTTAAGACGGCGTGGCGTGTGTAGGTCGGATCAGAGATCAATTTATAAACGTCATAGCCGCGATCACCCAGCCAGACTTCCATATACATCCGACGGACTTCATCATCATCCTGGATTGATTCGGGATCATAGCCTTGCTCACCTAGCCAGATCCAGGCTTTATCAGCAGTTTCTTTCCAGGCTTGATCGATCATCCAGGCCCGCGCCAACTCGGCTTCGATTTCCTCTTCGGTAGCACCATCAAAGACCGGCGACACAGCTCGGAAACCAAGCTCGCGTGCTGCCCAACCCAGGTGGGTTTCCAGTACCTGGCCAATATTCATACGACCCGGTACGCCCAGGGGGTTCAGGATGATATCGATTGGAGTGCCATCCTCGAGAAAAGGCATATCTTCAACTGGAACCACACGGGAGACGACGCCTTTATTCCCATGCCGGCCCGCCATTTTATCGCCCGCGGTGATCTTCCGCCGTTGGGCAACTGAAACACGCACCATCATGTCCACGCCGGCTGACAGATCGGCATTATCTTCCCGGGTGAAAACCTTAACGTCGACAACTTTTCCGCGCTCGCCATGCGGCATGCGCAATGAAGTATCCTTTACGTCACGGGATTTCTCACCGAAAATAGCCCGCAACAGGCGTTCCTCGGGGGTTAATTCTTTCTCACCCTTGGGGGAGATTTTCCCTACCAGGATATCATTCGGCGTTACTTCGGCTCCAATCCGAATAATGCCGCGATCATCCAGATCCTTGATTGCGTCTTCACCCACATTTGGAATATCGCGGGTGATCTCTTCTGGTCCCAGGCGAGTATCGCGCGATTCCACTTCGTATTTCTCGATATGCACTGAAGTGAAACGATCGTCCTGAACCAGTCGCTCGGAGATCAAAATGGCATCTTCGAAGTTACCGCCCTCCCACGAGAGGAAGCCTACCAGCACATTTTGACCCAGGGCTAACTGACCGTTGCTCGTAGAGGATGAGTCTCCGATCACATCACCCCGCTTGACGCGCTGACCTTTGACCACAGCTGGCCGTTGATCGATACAGGTGCTTTGATTGGAGCGTTGGTATTTACGCAGGGAATAAACACGCTCTTTGCCTTCGTTATTCCGCACTGCAATCTTACTGCCGGTAACGGAGGTAACTTCGCCATCTTCATCGGCGATGATCACCTGGCCCGAATCCATGGCGGCATGATATTCCATGCCCGTGGATACCTGAGGTACATCCGGAGTCAGCAGAGGCACAGCTTGCGCCTGCATGTTGGAGCCCATCAGCGCCCGGTTGGCATCGTCATGCTCAAGGAATGGAATCAAGGCCGCGCTGATGCCCACAATCTGGTGGGGAGCCACATCCATATAATCCAGGTTGGTATTGGCCGAGAAAATGAACGAAGAATAGTGCCGTGAAGAAACACGCTTCCGGATAAATTCACTGTGCTCATTGAGTGGCGTGTTGGCCTGAGCGATCACGAACTTGTCTTCCACATCCGCCGAGAGATATTCCATCTCGGTAGTCACAAACGGAACGATCAAGACTTCTGACGGGTTGATCTCGCGGATATTCTTTGCGATCTCTTCTGTGATCCGCACACCTTCTTGATAGATTACCTCACCGGTTTTTGGATCGACGATGTTCTCTCTCAGCATCCGATCAATCAACCTTGGATCATCGGGGCGTAAAGCTTTCCGCACCCGGCGGTATGGCGTTTCAATAAATCCATACTCATTCACCCGGGCAAAAGAAGCCAGGCGACCGATCAGACCAATGTTTGGTCCTTCGGGGGTTTCAATCGGGCAGATCCGTCCATAATGCGAGTAGTGGACATCCCGCACATCGAAACCAGCACGTTCCCGGCGCAGACCACCCGGACCTAACGCAGATAAGGTCCGCTTGTGGCGCAGCTCGGCCAATGGATTCGTCTGGTCCATAAATTGCGATAGCTGGCTGGACCCAAAGAATTCTCGCAGGGCTGCCACAACAGGGCGAATATTGATTAAGGTAACCGGAGAAAGCTGATCCTGGTCACGAATGGACATCCGTTCCTTAATAACCCGTTCCATCCGGCGCAAACCGATTCGCAGCTTGTTCTGGATCAGCTCACCAACGGTCTTTGCCCGGCGGTTACCAAGATGGTCGATATCATCTGCCAGGACCGATCCATTATTGATCATAATCATGCGCCGGACCAGACGTACGATATCCCATTTTGTAACCATACGATGGCTGATCGGGACATGCTCCTGCAGCTCGAGCTTCTGGTTTAGCTTATAACGCCCAACCCGTTCCAGGTCGTAGTGCCGCTGATCAAACAATTGTTCTTTGAGAAAACCGCGGGCATTATCCAGGGTTGCCGGATCGCCTGGCCGCATGCGCTTAAAGAACTCAATCAATGCTGCTTCGGCAATGCTATGACCGTGAGAAAGGTCCCATTCCGGTTCCTGGTAAAGCGTAGAGGCAATGAACATGCGGTCTGGATTGTTATCCACACTGCCGAACAGCTCCATCAGCTCTTCGTCAGTCCCTTCTTTAAGAGGTGAATCCTCAAGCCCATCATCCACGGCAGCCAGGGCACGGAGAAAGATCGTGATCGGCACCGTGCGTTTTCGATTGAAACGTAGAGTCAGGTAATCGCTTTTTCGGGTTTCAAACTCCATCCAGGCGCCGCGGTCCGGGATTAATTTTGCCATGGCTAACACACGCCCGGTCGAGCGATCCAGAGGAGCCTCGAAATAGACACCTGGCGAGCGGATCAGCTGGGAAACGACCACGCGCTCGGTGCCATTCACAATGAACGTACCTTTTTCGGTCATTTCAGGAAAATCACCTAAAAAGATATCCTGCTTGATTGGCTCAGGAACATCTGTACCCGATAGCAACACCGACACATTCAACGGGCTGGCGTAGGTTAAATCGCGCTCCACACATTCTTCCATCGAATGTTTGGGCTCGCCAAACCAATAAGTTAAGCCGAATTGCTTTGATTCAGGTGTATTGCTGGGGAAGAATAACTTCATCCCCTTGTTATAAGATTCGATCGGGGAAATTTCATGAAATAGATCAGCCAACCCCTCTTTTTTCAAACGCTCGAAGGATTCGATCTGAACTTCAATCAAATCCGGTAGTTGGAGCTGTACATTGATACGCGCGTAAGATTTGCTCGGCAAAACGGTTGCCATGCGAACTCTCCTGGTTTTTTATCTTTCGGCAATGGCTTCAGGTGAAGATACATAATGCGTAAAACGGTAAGACCTTCTCCTCATCGTTTTACGCAATATATAACAGGTACCCCGAATATCAAAATATATCTCATAAAATTACTTGGCCCTATGAGACGAAAGAACATTATACAATTAAATCTAATACAGGTCAATAAATATTTGCTTAATATTCCACATCGGAATACCTGAGAGTTTCATCATATACCAGCGATTCTTGCCTGTTCTTTACGATCCAGAATAATATTCTGCTTTCATTTGATAAAATCATGCTATGCAAATCCCAAACCCCCTTGAATACCGAGCTGGTTATATCGCTGTCATGGGCCGCCCAAACGTTGGTAAATCGACCCTGGTCAATGCGATGCTTGGGCAAAAAGTCGCCGCGGTGACCCCTCGCCCACAAACAACCCGCAAACGCCAACTGGGCATCCTGACTCTGGATCAGGCCCAGCTGATTTTTATCGATACCCCTGGAATGCACCAACCCCATCACAAGCTGGGCGAGAACATGAACGAGCAGGCTATCGGAGCGCTTGAAGAGAGCGATCTGATCGTATTCGTTGTCGATGGCAGCCAATCCCCACAGCCCGAGGACCAGCTGTTGGCCGAACGCATCCATACCCTGGCAGAGATTCCGCCCGTCCTGCTGGTGATAAATAAATCAGACCTTATTCCCGCGGAGATCCTTCCTGCCCGAGTTGCAGAATACCAGGCGCTCGAGCCCATGGCGAATGTGATGGTGATATCAGCTACCCAGGGCGAACATCTTGACACCTTACTGGCAGAGATGATCGAACATCTGCCTGTCAGCCCTCCATTTTATCCGGAA
>JAJZSS010000236.1 GCA_021849525.1 Chloroflexota bacterium | reverse complement strand
TGGCGCGCGATCACTTGAGATCAGGTCAAGTTGACGATTTTCCCGGCGGGTGATATGATGCCTGTGGAGAGAGTTCATCTATATGCCTAAAAACGACCTGCTCAACGAATTCCCGGAATTCGAGGATTCGTTATCGGTCAATCGCAAACAACCGCAGCCGCTGCCTCAAGAGCAGGCGCCGATTCTCCCTGTCTCGCCTCCCCCGGAACCCGAAATTTTTCCGCATAAGAAATCCTTCCTGGAAAAGATCTGGGAAGGGATTTTACAGGTGGGCCTGGCTGAGGGAGCCATGCGGATTGGCACGACCACCTTATTATTAGCCCTGGTTCTGCTGGTTGCCTGGGGGATGGGTGAGCTTTATAAGCAGGCGCAGGACCCCACTTTTTCCGGCGAAGCCGCCCTGGCCGCGCCGCCGCCGTCCTCAACCCCAACCGCCGATTTACCCGCTATGCCGGAGATGGCGAGCAGCCCGGTGTCTGGCGGGATCACCCGCCTGACCGAACTTCATACCATCATCCCGACCCAGAAACGGATGGAAGTGGCGCTCTATGAGGTGCAGAGCGGGGATACCCTGTTCGGGATTGCTGAAAGATTTGGCTTGAAGCCTGAAACACTGCTGTGGGGAAACCAGTTTACCCTGGGAGATAACCCGCACAATCTGCGCCCGGGTCAGGAATTAAACATTCTGCCGGTGGATGGCACCTACCACCGCTGGTCGGCAGGCGACGGCTTAAATGGCGTGGCGAATTTCTTTGGCGTCACCCCAGAAGATATCATCAATTTCCCCGGCAACCACCTGGATCCGAGCACATTGGGGGATTGGAGCAATCCCCATATTGAAGCCGGCACCTGGCTGGTCATTCCCGGCGGCAAGCGCGATTTTGTAAGCTGGAGCGCGCCGGAAATCCCGCGCGATAATCCCGGCGTTGCGAGAGTGCTGGGACCCGGCGTATGCGGCTCAGTGGTGGATGGAGCGGTTGGGGCAGGGGTATTCATCTGGCCGGCCAACAATCAATTCATATCCGGTTTTGATTACAGCCCCGCGACCAACCACCTGGGTGTGGATGTCGCCGGTAAAGAGGGCGAGCCGGTATATGCCGCGGATCACGGAGTGGTGGTCTACGCCGGCTGGAATGACTGGGGATATGGAAATGTGGTGGTGATTAACCACGGCAACGGCTGGCAGACCCTGTACGCCCACTTGAGCGCCTATAGTGTCGCCTGCGGGCAATCGGTCAACCAGACCAACCTGATCGGCGCCATCGGCAACAGCGGAAATTCCAGCGGGGCGCACCTGCACTTCGAGATGATGTTCAACGGGGGAAAGGTCAATCCCTGGGATTACTTGCCCTGATCCTGCAGAATCGTATTCGCCTGGTTGTTGAGCGAGTTCAGGGTCGTCTCAACGTCTGCACCCCGGGCGATATCCAGCAAAGCTTCACCAATCAGGACACGCACATCTTCATAGCCGGGGAAATTTGGCTCAAACCGGGCAGAAGCTAAAAGCTGGTTGGCGCTTTCAAACGGCGGATAATCAGCAAACGTTTCCGTTAAGAATTCGGCCGCGGCAGGGTGGACCGGCAGGTACTGGCTGGCGGCAGCCCAGCGGGCCTGGGCTGCGGGAGTGGAGAGGTGCTTGAGCAGCAGCCAGGCAGCCAGTTCCTTTTCCGGCGTGCTGCGCAGGATGCTCAGGCTGGGACCGTAGACATTGAGACGGGGCTCAGCGGGGAGATGTGGCGGTGCAGCAACATCCCATACGAAGCGGGCGTTTTCGTCCACGGCGCGGGTGTAAAACGGGATCCCGGCGCTGGTGCCCAGGGTGAAAAGGATCTCGCCGCGGGCGAAACCATCCTGGTCGGCGTAGCGCTGTTCGACCACCTGGGCGCAGCCGGCATTGACCATCTCCTGCAGGAACCGCATGGCCTCGATAGCCTGCGGGCTGTTGAACGCATAGCGGTCATTCTCCGGCGCGACCAGCTCCCCACCAAAAGCGAATGTCCACGCTGCAAAGCGAGAGGCATCGATGGTCAGGGCGTAGCCAAGGCCAGGATTGGAACCACTGCGCAGGCTGAAAGGCTGCTGGCTGGCTTTGCAGGCAATTTCCATGAATTCCGGAGGTGTTTGCGGGGGCTGCTCATAGCCCAGCTCACCCAGCCAGTCCAGGTTTATAAATAAAACTTCCGCCGAGCGGTAGGTGGGGAAACCCAGGCGGGCGCCATCCAGGTTGGAGAATACATCCTGCGCTAATATGGTAGGTGGAAGTTCAGCCAGCTCCGCGGCGGGGAGGCCCCATAGTGGACTCAAAAGCAGGCTGTTGAGATCGCGCAGGCCGTCAAAGCGCTGGAGGGTGGCAGCCTGGTTCTGAAATAAATAGACCAGGTCAGGTGCGGCAGAAGTATTCAAGGCGGCGCGCAGGGCGAAAAAGAGGTCGTTTTGCCCGGCATGCGCGATGGCTGTGGCCTGGATGCCCCAGGGATTGCTGGTGTTGAACTCGGAGACAATTTCCTCCAGGACCGCGGCGCGATCATACTGCTGGCTGTGCCAGAAGACGATGGACTGCCCGCGGGGATCGATGGCAGCCCAGGGATCGAGAGGGGTTGGGGTGGAGGTTGGGACTGGCGTTGAAGTGGGCGGTGCGAGGGTAGGGGTGGGTGTGAGCGTGGGAGCGGCTGGCGGAGGCGGGGTTGGGGAAAGCGGTGATTGAAGCCTGACAGGGGGAGAGGTGGGTGGTGCTGCCTGCGCACAGGCGGTCAAGAGCAGGCTGCTGCAAATCAGCAGGCTCAGGAGAACTGGAAGTGGTTGTGATCGATACGACGGCATACCCGGATATTCGGTTAAAGATTTGTCCCAGCGGGAAACCGCTGGGACAAATGTCAAACGGACTGAATTGAATTACTGGCCGAGGTCTTCGAGAGTCAGGCCAGCCAGCTCAATCATCTGGCGGACGACGTCGTATTCTTCGTCAGCCGCGGGTTCGATGCCGGTCCAGCCGTAGAAGTCCTGGTTACCGATCGAGGTATCCCAGGCTTCGGTTTCGGCGAATGCTACCAGGGCGTCGACAATCTGCTGGCGCAGGTCGGCGGGGAATTCCGGACCGAAGGACAGGGTGTCATTGGGGATCTCGGGGGAAATCGCCAGGAGGCGGACCTTCTGGACGACATCCGGGGCTTCCTGGCGGAGGCCAGCGCGAGCATCCAGAACACGCCAATCGCCGCACATCAGCCGGGTGCCTTCTGCATTAGGCGCACAGCTGGGGATCAGCTCTTCGGGGATCTCAGGAGAATCACCAACTTTCCAGGGTTCTTCGCCTTCCGGTTTTAAGGGCGGGCTGAAGAAGGCGGTGCCGAAGTCAGCTTCGTTATTATAGATGGCGCGGACAGCGCCAGTGTGACCGCCAGCTTCGAGTGTCTCGCCGGGGGTGACGCCAGCTTCGGCCAGCATGGGCAGGATCGCCAGGTAACCCGAGGTTGAGCCCGCATCCGGATAAGCCCATTTCTTGCCATCCAGGTCGGCCAGGCTCTTGATCTCACTGTCGGCGGGAACCATAATCTGCGCCCAGTAGACCGACCAGCCAAAGCGGACGGCTTTGAAAGCAACATCAACGCCGCACAGCTGGTTTGCCAGCACGTAGCCGAGGCCAGGGATGAAGCCCATGGTGTTCTCGGGCGAGGCGCACATTTCTTCGATCGTCGCGGCGTAAGAAGTCGGGACACTGACCTCGAATTCAAGGCCAGTGGCTTCCTTCAATGCGGCGGCCATGATCTCGCCACCGCTGACAATCACGTTAGCGTCAACGGAGGGCACGAAGAGCACCTTAATCGGATTTTCGACAGTACCCACGGGGACAGCCGTCGGCTCAGGAACCGGGGTGGGTTCCTCAGTGGGCGCTGCAGTAGGCTCGGGAACATCGGTCGGAGCAGGAGCTTCCGTCACGACAGGCTCCTCCGTGGCTGGCTCGGGGGTTGCGACAGGTGTTGCCTGGGCGCAGGCCGAGAGCACGAAGGAAGCGATTACAAAAATCGCCATGGTTGTGGACCAGAACTTTTTCATATTTCTTTCTCCTCCAAAACTTGATCAAGATTAGGTCGATCTCCTGGCTCGATCCGGCGTTTGCCAGGTTCAACCCTCGCATTATAGTACAAAAATTGATGATGGAACCGAAGTGATGATAAACTATACCCCTGAAATCGGATGAAAATCAGGTTGTCTCAGGCTAACTCAGGCTAACTCAGGCTAAATCAAGCTGCCTCAGGCTGCCTGATTTAGCCTGAGGCAGGTAGCCTGTAATGCCGCCCGTCTGGTACGTTTTGTATGCAACAATTGTTTTCTCGCTTATCCAACCCTCGCCCCCGGCTTTTTTTGTGCGGGATCATATTCTTCTGGATGCTCGCTGCATGCAGCCAGACACCTCCGAGCGCTCCTGACGCCCCCACTGCCAGGACCCCTGCGCC
>JAJZSS010000235.1 GCA_021849525.1 Chloroflexota bacterium | reverse complement strand
GGTTTAAGAAATCCGCAGGATTTCAACCCCTGGGGTCTGGTTCTCATGCCAGTCTATTGACGAAAACCCGCTCAAACCCTACAATATAGACCGGAGAACACTACTATGCTCGAAATTTACACTTCCCCAGACTACATCGGCAGCCTGGACCTCGAATCTGAGCTGCGCGAGCTTGGCCTGGAATATAAGAAATTACCTTCTGCGCCCGAGGAACCGGGGGAGATTGCCATCCGCAACGGCGTGCGCCAGGTCAGCGGGGAGGAAGCGGTCGCCGCTTATCTGGAAGAGCTGCGCTACGCCGTGGAGAACTGGAACTGGTTCGCCAGCGATTCCTGCTATGTGGATGACAGTGGGGAGAACTGCAAATAATAAATGTGATTTAGTTATGGATTGTGTCAAATGTCACTATAAACTCATGACTTAATTCTAATTTGTCATATGACTTCTTATGCTATTATGAAATTGATCACAATCGAAACTCATCACGGATTGATCCAAGGCGGAAGGTAGTGCCTGGAAGCAGGCCGGGGTGCATTGCGCTGTCATTCATGCCGCAGACCATGTGTCTGCGGTTATTTATTTAACGAGCCTGAGCAGCGAAGCTGCTCGGCTCACACCCAATCAGGAAGGAGGCTGTAAAGACAAATACACAGTTCGGTCTCGAACCATAGACCGGGATCAATCGCTCCTGCAGTCATCAACCGATGCGGCAGCTTCTGCTTAACAAAACCGATCACCCACAGGATCATGCTCATCCTCCCGGAGCTTTTTTGGATGGCTGGCGTTCTATCTCCCCACTCACAGAAATCTTCACCGCAGGCTGCGCGGAGAGTCTCGGGCGCCAGCGCTTGTTTTAATCGCCTACTGATTGAGCTGGATTAGCCTTCAAATAATAGGAGGCTCCTATGGAGTTTCAACCGATCAAGAAAGATCCCAAAAGCTGGTCTGTACAGCCGAACCTGCTGGATTACGAACAAACCTATGCCGCGTTTAGCTGGGACCAGATCCATCACGAACTGGACGGCCTCCCCAACGGCGGAGGGATCAACATTGCGCATGAAGCGGTTGACCGGCATGCCAATGGTCCCCTGCGAGATAAGCTGGCCTTGCGCTGGTTGGGCAAGGATGGGGAGGTGATGGATTTTACCTACGGCGACCTCAAAGAACAAACCAGCCGCTTTGCCAATGTCCTGCGTTCTTTTGGAGTACAGAAAGGCGATCGCGTCGCCGTCCTGGCCGGCCGTATCCCCGAGCTTTATGTTGCAGCCCTTGGCGCGCTGAAAAATGTGAGTGTTTTCTGCCCGCTGTTTTCTGCTTTTGGACCGGAACCAATCTACCAGCGCCTGATGCGCGGCGAAGCGAAGGTCCTGGTCACCACAAAGCTGCAATATAAAAAGAAAATTGTCGAAATCTGGGAACGTCTCCCCGCCCTCAAGGCGGTACTGATCGCCGATATCGATGAAGACCTGACTGAAAACGTCTATTCCCTGCCTAAATTAATGGCCAAAGCTTCCCCGGAGTTCACGATCCCTCCCACCGATCCGGAAGATATGTCCTGCCTGCACTTCACCAGCGGTACCACGGGTATGCCCAAGGGCGCCATCCATGTCCACCAGGCGGTCTATGTCCATTATATGACCGCTAAATATGCCCTGGACCTGCACCCCGACGATATTTTCTGGTGCACTGCCGACCCCGGCTGGGTGACCGGCACCTCTTATGGAGTGATCGCCCCCCTGGTGCACGGCGTGACCAATATCGTCGACGAGGCTGAGTTCGATGCCGACCGCTGGTATACCATCCTGCAGGACCAAAAAGTGACCGTATGGTACACCGCCCCCACTGCCATCCGCCGCCTGATGCGCCTGGATATCAAACCGCTCGAAGTCTACGACCTCAGCCACCTGCGCTTCTCCGCCAGTGTTGGCGAGCCGCTGAACCCCGAAGCGGTGGTGTGGGGCAAGGCCGTCCTGAACCTGATCATCCACGACAACTGGTGGCAGACCGAAACCGGTGGGATCATGATCTCGAACTACAGCAGCGCCGATATCCGTCCCGGCTCGATGGGCCGCCCGCTGCCGGGCATCACCCCTGCCATCCTGCACCGCGACGAGAACGGCAATGTGGAGATCGAGACCCGGCCTTCCGTGGAAGGCGAGCTGGCGCTCAAGCCCGGCTGGCCTTCGATGTTCCGCGGTTATATTAATGACCTCGAGCGCTACAAAAAATGCTTCGTGGGTGGCTGGTATTTCACCGGCGACCTGGCGGAGCGCGACGAGGACGGCTACTACTGGTTTATCGGCCGCGCCGACGACATCATCAAGACTGCCGGGCACATGGTGGGGCCGTTCGAAGTCGAAAGCGCCCTGCTGGAGCATCCCAGTGTTGCCGAGGCCGGGGTGATCGGCAAGCCCGACCCGGTGATCGGCGAGCTGGTGAAAGCCTTTG
Source organism: Chloroflexota bacterium (assembly GCA_021849525.1). GTDB lineage: Bacteria > Chloroflexota > Anaerolineae > Anaerolineales > UBA4823 > JAJZSS01. The sequence goes on along the minus strand of JAJZSS010000235.1, from coordinate 2,046 downwards.
TCGCCATCAAGCCGGGCTACGATCCGTGTGAGGAGCTGCGCACCGAGCTGCTGGGCTGGGGGCGCAAGAAACTGGGCTCGGCGGTGGCTCCAAAGGAGATCGAGTTCGTCGAATATCTACCCAAGACCCGCAGCGGAAAGATCATGCGCCGCCTGCTCAAGTCGCGTGAGCTGGGGCTGCCCGAGGGCGATACTTCGACATTGGAGACAACAGGATGAGCAAACCTACGAGCCAGGAGGCTACTCTCTTAAAATCCACGACAGCAGAGGAGCGCAAGCACCTGCTGGAAATGCTGCGCCAGATGGTCCTCATCCGGCGCTACGAAGAAAAAGCCGCCGAGCTGTACCAGTCAGCCAAGATCCGCGGCTTCCTGCATCTGTACATCGGCGAGGAATCCATTGCCGTGGGTATCATGCAGGCCCTCACCCCCCAGGATGCCGTGGTGGCGACCTATCGCGAGCACGGGCACGCCCTGGCCCGCGGCGTCAGCGCCAATGTGATCATGGCGGAGATGTACGGCAAGCTGGAAGGCTGCGCCCGCGGCCGCGGCGGCTCCATGCACCTGTTCGATGGCCCCACCCGCTTTTACGGCGGCAATGCCATCGTCTGCAGCCACCTGCCCCTGGCGGTGGGCCTGGCGCTGGCCGATAAGATGCAGCACCGGCCTAACGTCACCGCCTGCTTCTTTGGCGAGGGCGCAGTCGCCGAAGGCGAATTCCACGAATCGCTGAACCTGGCGGTGTTGTGGCAGGTGCCGGCCCTGTTCATCTGTGAAAACAACCTGTACTGCATGGGCACCGCCGTGCGCTACCATGAATCGAACACCAATATCGCCGAGAAAGCCGCCAGCTATAAGATGAAATCGGTCCAGGTGGATGGCAACGACCTGCTGGCGGTGGAAGCCCTGGCGAAGGAAGCCGCCGAATATATCCGCGCCGGCAATGGCCCCTTCTTCATTGAAGCCATCACCTACCGCTTCCGCCCGCACTCCATGTTCGACGCCGAGCTGTACCGGGATAAAGCGGAAGTGGAAGAAGCCAAGAAACGCGATCCAATTACCCTGTTCACCAATCTGCTCACGGAGAACAAACTGCTGGAGGACGGCGAGCTGCAGGCGATCGAGCAAGATGTCGCCAAAGTCGTCCAGGAAGCGGTTGATTTCGCTGAAGCAGCCCACTGGGAGCCGGTCGAAGAGCTGACACGCTTTGTCGTGACCGAAAGGAGCCAGCCATGATCGGTGAGAAGACCACCATCAAGATGACCTATCGCGAAGGCATGCGCCAGGCGATCCGTGAGGCGATCCTGAGAGATGAGCGCGTGTTCCTGATGGGCGCCGATGTGGGGCGCTATGGCGGCTGCTTCGCGGTCAGCAAAGGCCTGTTCGATGAGTTCGGCCCGGAGAAGATCCGCGACTGCCCGCTCAGCGAATCGGCTTACACCGGCATCGGCATCGGCGCCTGCATGGGCGGGATGCTGCCGATTGTCGAGATCATGACCGTCAATTTCAGCCTGCTGGCCCTCGACCAGATCATGAACACCGCCGCCTCCTACCTACATATGTCTGGAGGGACTTTCAATGTGCCGGTGGTGATCCGCATGGCAACCGGCGCCGGCCGGCAGCTGGGGGCGCAGCACGCCCACAGCCTGGAAGGCTGGTATGCCCACATCCCCGGTATCCGCGTCCTCGCCCCCGGCACGGTGGAAGATATGCGCGGCATGCTCTGGCCCGCCATCGAAGACCCCGACCCGGTGCTGATCTTCGAGCAGCAGGTGATGTACAACATGGAAGAGATGGTGCCCAAGGACCCGCTGCCGATAGATATCGAGCATGCTAAAGTGCGCCGCCCGGGCAAGGATGTGACCCTGATCACCTACGGCTCCTGCCTGCCGAAGACGATGAAAGCCGCCGGCGCCCTGGCAGAAGAAGGCATCGATGCCGAAGTGATCGACCTGCGTGTCCTGCGCCCGCTGGATAATGAGACGATCTTCAATTCAGTGACCAAGACCAACCGCGTCCTGATCATCGAAGAAGGCTGGCGCAGCGGC
>JAJZSS010000234.1 GCA_021849525.1 Chloroflexota bacterium | reverse complement strand
TCCTGCGCAGCCAGGCTGCTTAATTCGCCCACCAGGGCAACTTCCTGATAAGGATAGATCAACGCATGCATTCCCTGCAGCCAGCAAGCGAATGCGGTCGGGTACTGGACCGCAACTGCTTCTACCTGGCTGAACTTCGCTGCAGCTTGCTCGCGTAATTCCAGATCTCCACTTAAAGCAGATAGCTGTAATAAGGCCAGGGCAGCCAGAGCGCCACCGGAGGGTGTGGCGTTGTCCTGGATCTCGCGCGGGCGCAGGATCAGCTCTTCCTGGTCGTCGCGGGTATCGTAAAAACCGCCGTCCGGGTCGCTGTAATGGGCGAGCAGCTCGGTTTTAAGGTCCATGGCTGAGTTATACCAGTAGGGATCAGGGTCGGACTGGTACAGGGCCAGCAAACCCAGGATCAAAGCGGCGTAATCTTCCAGGAAGGCGTTGTGGCTGGCTTTACCGGCACGCCAGGCGCGCAGCAGGCGGTTGTGGGGGTGCAGCTCGCTCAGTAGAAAGTCAGCGGTGCGGCGGGCAGCTGCCAGGTAATCGGGACGCTGCAGATAGCGTCCGGCTTCGGCGAACAGGATCAGCGCCAGGCCATTCCAGGCAGTCAATACTTTGTCGTCGGTTCCCGGGCGGATGCGCTGCGAACGAGTGTTGAGCAGGGCTTGATTAATTTCAGCCAGGCGGGCAGGGACGGCCGCAGCATCCAGTCCAAAGCGCTGGGCCAGCTCATTGTCGTCGAGCATACGGCGCGGAATGGTGCGGCCTTCGAAATTGCCCCCCGGTTTGAAACCATAGGCGGCCAGGGCTAGCTCGGCGCCTCCTGGAATGGCTGCCAGCGCCTGGCTGACCTCTTCTTCGGTCCACAGGTAGAACTTTCCTTCTTCGCCTTCTGAATCGGCGTCCAGGCTGGAGTAAAAGCCGCCTGCCAGCCCTTCTTCATCCGGGGCTGCCAGCAGCTCGCGCAGCATGAAGTCCAGGGTAGACTCGCACACCCGGCGAAACTCAAGGTTTCCACTGAGCAGGTAGGCGTGCAGGTATGCCCGTCCGAGCAGCGCATTATCGTAAAGCATTTTCTCGAAGTGAGGGACAAGCCAGTGGTTATCGGTTGAGTAGCGGGCGAACCCGCCGCCGATCAGGTCGTACATTCCACCATGGGCCATGCTGCGCAGAGCGTGGGTGCTGATCTCAGCCGCCTGCTGGTCACCTGCCGCAGCGCGCAGGAGCAGAAACTCGATGGTCATCGCCTGGGGGAATTTCGGCGCTTTACCCCAGCCGCCAGAGTCCCAGTCGTAGGTTTGACTCAGCCTGGCAGCAGCTTCGTCCATTTTGCCGGGATGGAGCGGCCGGTGGCTGGCAGCCGGCATCTGGATATTCTGTGCGACATGCCGGGTCAGCTCCTGGCCGGTTTCCACCAGCTTATCCCGTTCCTCCTGCCAGGCGTGCACAACCCCCAGCAGGACGTCGCTGAAGGCGGGCATTTGATATCGCCGGACCGGAGGGTAGTAGGTCCCACCAAAGAAGGGTGCGCCCTCGGGAGTCAGGAAAACGCTCATCGGCCAGCCGCCCTGCCCGGTAAGCGCTACAACGGCCTTCATGTAGATGCTGTCCAGGTCGGGGCGCTGCTCGCGATCGACTTTGATGTTCACAAAATACTCGTTCATCAAAGCCGCCGTATTGGGGTCCTCGAAGGATTCGTGCGCCATGACGTGGCACCAGTGACAGGCGGCATAGCCAATGCTCAGGAAAATGGGTTTGTTTTCCTGGCGGGCCTTGTGCAGGGCTTCTGGTCCCCAGGGATACCAGTCGACCGGATTATCCTTGTGCTGGAGGAGATAGGGTGAATTTTCGGCGGCGAGGCGGTTCGGCGACATAGCGGGCTATTCTCCAAACTCCAGCTCGAACGGCTCGTTCTCGTCCCAGATTTCGCCGGGCTGCAGCTGAATATCGCCGAACATGCTCTCCTGGGAGACCTGGACCATGTGCCGCTTGACCAGCTCCAGCAAGGCCAGGAATGTCACCACGACATCCAGAGAAGTCGGTTTCCCACCCAGCAGGGAGCGGAAGGAAGACTGCCCGAACTGGCGCAGGCGCTGGGCGATCAGGGTGATCTTTTCGCGGATGGTGATCCTGGGCGCGGCGACCAGGGTGTTGAGGGGACGGCGCAGATCGGCGCGGGCCAGTATCTCCTGGGCGACGGCCAGCAAATCGGCGGTAGTCACTCCGCTGAGATCGAGCAGACCTTCGGGATGGGGCGGCGGCGCCAGGTTCAGATAGGTGCGCATGCCGCTGGCTTCCCGCTCGCCAAACTGCAGGGCAATTTCTTTGAAACGCTTGTAAATCCGCAGCTGGCGGGCCAGGGCCTCGCCGGGGTCCTCTTCGCCTTCCACACGCTGCGGTGGGCGGGGTAAAAGCGCCTCGGATTTTATTTGCAGCAGACGGGAAGCGATCACCAGAAAGGCAGAAACCTCATCTGGATGGGATTCAGGCAGGTCGTGCAGGTATTCCAGGAACTGGTCAGTGACCTGGGCCAGGGCCAGGCGGGTGATATCCAGCTCGGCCCGCTCGATCAGCTGCAAAAGCAGGTCGAGGGGGCCTTCGAAAACCGGGGTAGCTACCGTATAAGGGTGCGCTGAAACAGAGGGGTCTTGGGTCATCCCCGAAATTATACCTGACAAAAGGAATCCTCCGTGCTATACTTAGCGCCGGCAAACTGAGGAGACCTATGGATCATATTCCACCGAAAAATCAACTGCCTGAAGATTGGCGTGAAATTCATGCCACCTGGCAGGGAGGCAATTCCTTCGATGGCCTTACCTCCAAAGGCAACCTGATCTCGATGGGATCGATCTCGGAGCCAGGCGCGTCACCGATGGAGCTGCTGTTGATCAGCCTGGCGGGCTGCACCGGGATGGATGTGATCGATATTCTAAATAAAAAGCGCAAAAATATTGACCGTTTTGAAATTACTGTGCGTGGGATGCGACGTTTTGAGAATCCGCGCATCTATACTATTATCCAGGTTTATTACGAGCTGTGGAGTAAGGACCTGGATCGCCCCGCGCTAGAGCAGGCGATCCAGCTTTCTGAAGAGAAATATTGTTCGGTCAGCGCGATGCTGGGTTCTGTCGCTGGAATCACCTCATCGTACACGATCCATTTGCCGGATAGCACTGGAGAAGAATCCACCCCGCAGGCGGAAAAACCGCTGAGCAAATGAGGCTTGAAAACAGGAGTAAAATCAATGATCAGTGAACCCGTTCATGTTACCGATGCCGCGTTTGAAAAAACTGTGCTTTCGTCCACTTTACCGGTAGTGGTCGATTTTTGGGCGCCCTGGTGCACCCCTTGCAAGATGGTTGCCCCCGTACTGGATAAGCTGGCCAAAGAATACGAAGGCAAGCTGCTGGTCGCGAAGGTCAACACCGACGACAACCCCGACTGGGCGATGAAGTACGACGTACAGGGCATCCCGACGATGCTGTTTGTCGCCAATGGCAAGTTGGTCCACCGCCAGGTGGGCGCGCTGCCGGAGCCGATGCTGCGCGAGCTGGTCGGCCAGTTCATGGAAGTCGTCGCCCCCAAGGCTTAATTGGCAGTTCCGGTTTGAGAGATTAGAACAACCAAAAATAACCCTCCCGGTTTTTCAGGCCGGGAGGGTTTTGGGTTTCAGGAAGGCTCGCTGACCCGCTCGATCTGCGCCCCCAGCTGGCGCAGCTTCTCATCGACCCGCTCATAGCCGCGATCGATCTGCCCGACATTGCGGATCACCGATTTTCCTTCGGCTGCTAAGGCGGCCAGGAGTAAAGCCATCCCGGCGCGGATATCGGGGCTTTCCAGTTTTTCGGGGGCAAGCTCGGTAGGACCCTGCACGATGCAGCGATGGGGATCGCAGAGCACAATTTGAGCCCCCATATTGACCAGCTTATCGATGAAAAACATCCGGCTGGGATACATCCAATCATGGAACAGCACGCTGCCGCGCGATTGGGTAGCGACCACGATAGCGATACTCATCAGATCGGTCGGAAATGACGGCCAGGGCATCACCGATATCGAGGGGATTGCATCCCCCAGGTCCGGCTCGATTGCCAGGGACTGTTCGGCGGGGACGATGATATCCTGTCCTTCGACCACCCAGTTCACGCCCAGGCGGTGAAATACGATCCCGATCATATCCAGGTATTGGGGAACGGCATCCCGTATTCGGATCGAGCTTTTGGTGATCACTGCCGCCCCGATAAAACTGACGACTTCCAGGTAATCCGAGCTGAGGGTATGTTCGGTGCCATGCAGGCGGGGAACACCCTGAATGTGGAGGGTATTGGAGCCGATGTTATCAATCTGAGCGCCCATGGCATTGAGCAGGTGGCAGAGCTCCTGGATGTGGGGTTCCGAAGCGGCGTTGCGCAGGATGGTCAGCCCATGGGCTGTGACCGCTGCCATAATGGCGTTCTCGGTAGCGGTAACGGAAGCTTCGTCGAGCAGGATGTTGGCGCCGTGCAGCTTCGAGGCTGTGAAGCGGAACATACGGCTGTGGCGCTCAAATTCGGCTT
>JAJZSS010000233.1 GCA_021849525.1 Chloroflexota bacterium | reverse complement strand
TTCCCATCCTGCTCATCAACGAACCGATGTTCATCAGTCAGGGTGAAAATAGTGATCTGCGCTACAACTTTTACTACCCACGCTGGGTGTATGACGCGTATCGGGAGATGATGTTGAAAATCGCCCGCGAGCAAAACTGGCATTATTTCGACTTCTGGGATCGGATCGATCCAGCAGAATTTACCAACAGCGCAGTCCACATGAGCCCACTCGGTACGCACCAGCTTGCCAGGTTAATCGGCGGTACGATCCTCGACCTACAATTACCCTGAAATTTCAGCGATATTGTGATTTCCTATGTATAATCGACCTGAAATGAAGTGGCAGCACCCAATTCTTCTAATACTTCTATTTCTTAGCATGGTGAGCTGCATGCCATCGGTTTCAGTTGCCTCTCCTCAGACTGGCATTAAAGTTACTGCAACAACCGGACCAACCCAGGATTCATCTACAGAGGTTCCCAGCACCCTGGCGCTGCCCGCTCCAACCATTACACAGCCAGCAAGCGAGGATCGACCAACTGCATCAATCACACCGACCGGCACGATCAGCACACCTGGTTCTACGATTCTTCCACCCCTTGGCACCAACGAGTGGCAATCCCTCCCCGTGATCCCGCAAGTTTCCCCAACCGTTCGGGAAATTTTTGCCCAAGGGCTGTCATTGGGCAACAATCCCAATACTTTTTCAAAGGTTGGCGATTGCGGGAGCACTCCGGCTTGGTTTCTAGGTGATTTTGACCGCGGTCCGCGCTTTTACAGCTTAGGAGAGCATACCGGTCTGGAGGGTGTCATCCAGGCGTTCCAGGGATCTTATGGGCGCACCAGCCTGGCAGCAAAATCTGGATTCAATGCTTCCTCTGTGTTTTCCTTGCTTTGGGCAGATCGCACCCAGTGTAACGCCAATGAGACTCCCCTGGCCTGCGAATATCGCGTCCACAAACCGGCATTTGCATTCATCACGCTGGGAAGCAACGACGTTTACCATCAGGATACCTTCGAACAACAGATGCGGGCAATCATAGAATTTTCCATTGAACAGGGTGTGGTGCCGATCGTGAGCACGAAAGCGGATAACCTGGAAGGTGATGGCAGCTTGAACGCTACGATTGCACAATTAGCGCGTGAGTATGATGTGCCCTTATGGAATTACTGGCTTGCCGTCCAACCACTCCCAGACTTTGGACTACAAGAAGACCAGGTCCACCTGACCTGGGGGCCCAACCAGTTTGATGATCCTCAGGCTATGAAATCTGCCTGGGCAACCCGCAACCTGACCGCTTTACAAACTCTCGATGCGGTCTGGCGTTTTATAAGCCAATAAGATGCATATTTTTGATAACTTTAAGTGAACACCATGACTGATCAAATCATTTCTCAACTAAACGAATACATTACCACCCAAATTACAAAACAGCCGCGGGCAGTCATCGATCCCAACGCGCCAATCATCACCGGCGGGTTGATCGATTCATTCCACCTGGTCGACCTGTCCTTATTTATCGAAAAGCAATTCGGGGTTTATATTGATGACACAGAGCTCAATGCGGATACTTTTGATACGCTCAATCAGCTTGCAGCCTTGATCATATCTCGCCAGACTGGATGATGGAAAATACCGCCAGCACGATTGCAGAAACCCTGGTAGCCAGCTTCAGCTCCGTCCCAGAGCAGACTTCCCTGGTGTTACTCCATTCGAACCAACCCGATGAAGTCATTCGTTATTGCGATCTCGAACTTGGCTCTATAGCCTATGCGCAGCTGCTGACCCAGGCCGGAATTATTCCCGGTGAGGTGGTCATTCTGATCCTGCCCCATGGCAAAGACTTAATTTACAGTTTTTTTGGGGCAATTTTGCAGGGCGCGATCCCCTCGATCATGCCATTTCTGACCGAAAAGCTGTCAGTAGATCAATATCGCACCAGTCTGGCTACCTTATTTGAGATTACATCCCCAGCTGCTGTAATTACCTATCCGGAATTTGTCTCCGAAGTCCACCTGGCAGCCTCCGGTGCTGCGTCGGTCCGGGCTGTGCTGGTCACCACTCAGCTGGATGCGTTGGCGGTAGACCCGTTGCATCAACTGGGAGGCCTGGATCGTAAACCTTCCGATATCGCCCTTCTGCAACATTCCTCTGGCACCACCGGGCTCCAGAAAGGTGTGGCACTCTCTCACCAGGCTGTTTTCAATCAGCTGGCACACTATGCTTCAGCAATCCGGCTTACAGAAGAAGATGTGATTGCCAGCTGGCTTCCCCTTTACCATGATATGGGTCTCATCTCCAGCTTCTTAATGCCAGTGCTGTTGCGCTGCCCATTGATCCTCCTCTCACCTTTCGATTGGGTAAGAGCACCGGTCCGTCTCCTCCAGGCTGTGTCTCGCTTTCGTGCCACATTAACCTGGCTGCCCAATTTTGCGTACAACTTCTGCACTCAAAAAATTCGATCTCGCGACCTGGATGGTCTGGACTTGAGTAGCTGGCGAGCAGTGATCAATTGCTCAGAACCCATGCACTGGAAAAGCCATGCCATGTTCATCGAGCGTTTTCAGCCATATGGTCTCAAATCCAGCGCCTTGGCGACCTGTTATGCCATGGCAGAAAATGTGTTTGCTGTTACCCAGGGTGGGATCAACCAACTGGTCAATATCGATACCATTGACGCACTTACTTTTACCAGCCAGCAAATCGCGTCACAAGTTTCTCCGGAACACCCCCAGGCTTTACCGATGCTCTCCGCAGGTTCTCCTATCCAGGGGACACAGGTGCGCGTTCTCAATCCCCAGGGTCGTGAATTGCCCGACCGGCAGATCGGTGAGCTTGCGATCCAGAGCGATTGTATGCTCACCGGCTATTATCGCCGCCCGGATCTGACCGAAAAAGCATTTCTGGATGGTTGGTATCTCACCGGGGATCTCGGTTACAAAGCCCAGGGTGAAGTGTATGTCACCGGAAGAAAAAAGGACTTGATCATCGTTGGTGGCAAGAATATATACCCCCAGGATATCGAGCGCCTGGTGAATGATATTCCCGGCGTGCATCCAGGTCGGGTAGTGGCTTTCGGCATCTTTGATGAGCAGACAGGGACTGAGGAAGTCGTGGTGATCGCTGAGATGGAGCATAGCAAACAGAACGAGCTCGAAAGCTCGCCGGAATATTGGAGCCAGGCGGCAGCCCAGTTATCCCTGGAAATCCGCCAGAAAGTCAATCGCGGCTCAGATATTGTCTTAAGTACTGTGCAGATCGCCGAGCGAGACTGGCTGCTAAAAACCAGCAGCGGGAAAGTCGCTCGGACTGCGAATCGCGCCAAATACCTGGCATCTAAATTTCCAGCTGGGTAACATTAATCAGGGGAGAGGCAAGGGGCGCCACGCCGGGTCAAAATCCAATCGCGGATCGGTCGTGAGACGGACCCGTCCGGCTCCGTTTGTAGTACTGACATAAATATCGTGATTTGACCCTTCAGGCCAACCTTCATACGCTATCCAGATTCCGTCAGGTGCATAACTGGCTTCACGCATCGGTGTAAGGTTGTTGGATACGCGCTGGTTATGTAATCCATCTTCGTCCAGGCTGGATAACACAACCATCGGAAGTGCACCAACAGCTGCACTCTGAGTGAACATGATCGCCCGACCATCTGGCGACCAGCGTGGATTTGTATTTACCAGATCAGCAGTACGCGAAAAAAGGGCTTGATTTTTCCCATCAACATCCATAAACCAGATTTGATAGGGTCCTTTGCGAGTTGTTACAAAAGCAATCCGGCTGCCATCCGGCGACCAGGTTGGTTGAAAATCCCTGGAAAATGTTTCGGGGTCTGACACCAAAGTCACCGAATTAGTTTCAAAATCATAGGTATAAATTTGGGGTCGCCCACCTTTACGGATTGAAGTAAACAGGATCTGGGAGGCATCTGCAGACCAATCAGGATCAAAGTCGCCACCCGGGGCGGTGGGTAACGCCTGCACATCCCCTGAATCGATTTCCAGGATAAACAATGCCGATCCTGGATAGCCCTCATGATTTCCCCGACAGGGAGAAATAAAGGCCAGCCGGTTTCCCCCCGGCGACCAATCTGGCTGGCATGCACCTTCTGGCATGTCGGTAAGCTGCCTCAGGTTGGTCCCATCTACATTGATTAAATAGATTTGAATTGTTCCTGTAGCATCAGAAGCAAACGCAATCTCTCCCCTGCCACCGCCCATTAAAGTTGGGATGGGTGTTAGGGTCGGCGAAGGTGGTTGGGTTGCAGTGATTGTAGGTGTGGTTGTCTGAGTAGCTGTGGAACCGATGAGATTGGCACCATCCGGGGTACGGGCTGCCGGTGATTGCCCTACTGGAGCCACCACCGGAGGAGGGGTGAAAGTAGGTGCACTGGTCTCGGTTGGTGTGGCTGTTTGTACTGGCAGCAAAATCGAATTGCTGACGGGAAAGCCGAGCCTGGTTATGGCACGGGCAGGCAAGGCAGGATCAACAATATAGATATACACGGCTGTGAGTGCGGCAGCCAAAACTGCCAGCCACAAAATCCAGCGCAGCAAAGGTCGCTTCCGCC
>JAJZSS010000232.1:1632-4559 GCA_021849525.1 Chloroflexota bacterium | reverse complement strand
TTGCGATTAGCCTGTGTGGCTGACCAGGTCGAGTTGATCATGAAAGCGGTCTTCCCGGTGCCGAACTCGATCAGAGTTTCGTAGTCATCCAGGGCGATACCAGCTGGATCGAAGTAGCCTTCCTTGATGCCGGTATCAAACATCTCCATGACCTTGAGGGCAGCAGAGCCATCCTGGAAGATGGGATTCCCATCGGCATCGAAGAAGCTTTCACCCTGGCTGCGAACCATCGAGCCAAAATTATAGTAGAAGTTGCCGGGGTACTTGGCGCTGGGCGAGAAGCAGAACTCTGCGGCGCCAGTCTCTTTGATCTTGGCACAAGCAGCCATAAAGTCGTCCCAGGTGAGGATTTCATCGGCGACGACGCCGGCTTTTTCGAGGACTTCAGTATTGTAGACAAAGTGAGCGCCGCCCGAATACCAGGGCATGGCGATCAGATTGCCTTCGAAGGTATACATATCGACCACGGCAGCCAGCCACAGGGCGCGGTCAGCTTCAGAGATCATGTCATCGATCGGCTCAAACCAGCCACCGGAGGCAAACTCGAAGGCATTGGCATTGGGGATAAAGACGATGTCGTAACCGCCGCCGCCCGATGCCAGGGTGGTCACGGTTTTATCGTGGATTTCTGCCCAGCCAACAAAGTCAACAGCGACGGTGATGCCAGTTTCTTGCTGGAACTGTTCGGCATATTTCGCAACATTACCGCCTTCATCGGGGCGGACGAGCATCCGAACGGTAACCGCCTCAGCCGGTGGGGCAGGTTCTTCGGTCGCCGCCGGCGGTTCGGTTGCTGCAGGTGCTTCAGTTGCGACCGGAGCAGGCGCTTCCGTGGCGACAGGCTCCTGGGGCGCTTCCGTCGGGGCAGGGGTAGCTGTGGCGCAGGCCGTGAGCAAAAGGGCGAACAATATCAGGCCAGACATCAGACGATACAGGTTTTTCACATTTTCCTCCATAACAATGGTTCAAAAGTAGGTCGTTCTCGGCTTGCAATGGGCGTAAATCGATATAAGCAACTTATCCTATCAGATCAGGAATGAAATCGGGTCATCTCCTTTCGGTTTTTGAATTACCATCATGGGTTGCACTTGCCTGATCAGATTCAGTTCTGATCCACACCGCGTAAGCTGCGCCGAACAACCCGGCATCGGGGCCTAGTTGAGAATTCACAATCCTGACCGAGCTTCCGGATGCCGGCTGCGCCCAACGAATAACCACTTCTTTGACCGGGGAAAGCAGCTCAGGCTGGCAGCCAATGCTGCCACCCAGCACGACAATTTGCGGATTGACCAGGCTGACAACATTTGCCACCCCAAGCCCGAGCAGCTGGGCGGTCTCATGCACCACTCGCTGCGCCAGGGCATCTCCCTGCCGTGCCGCTTCAAAAATGATCCGGGCTGTTATTTGTTCGGCGGGTAAAGCCTTCAGGCTTGAATACGGATAGTCGGGCAGCAATTCAACCGCTCGCCGAGCAATACCCGGCCCGGCTGCCAGCGATTCCCAGTGACCGAGCGACTGCCCTCGGGGATCACTGGCATCCGCCTGGGTGGTCAGGGCAAACCAGCCGGCCGCCCCCGCCAGGCGATCGTGGCCGCGCACCAAGCGCCCATCCATCACCAGGCCTCCCCCAATCCCGGTGCCCACAATGAGCATGGCGATTGAGTCGTAGCCCCGCCCGGCACCCTGCCAGTATTCGCCCAAGACGGCAGTATGCCCGTCGTATTCGACATAAACAGGAACGCCCAATACGTGCTGCACCGCGCCGCGCAAATCAATATTGCGCCAGCCGTGCAAATTCGGTCCCCAGATCACAAAATCCGTTTCCGGCTCAAGAACCGCCGGAATGCCGATCCCAACACCCTGGATCTCGCCTGCTGCCAGACTTCGCTGCGCAACCAGGGATTGTAATAAGCGGGTTATCTGGGCGATCAATGGAATTGGGCCTTCTTGATTGGTTGGCTCCTGGACGCGGACCAGGATCTCGCCCTGCGACGAAACCACTGCAGCCGCGACTTTCGTCCCACCCAGGTCTACTGCCAGGGCAACATTGCCCGCCGGGCTCATTGTTGAGCCTCAGTCAAAGGTTGGGGGGTGACGACCACTTTTCCATCCAGACCGGGTACCTCGCCCCGTAAATACGCCGGAAGTTCTGCCAGCTCAATCCGGGTCGAGATCAGCCGGCGGGGATCAATCCGCCCCGACTGGAGCATGGCAAACGAGGCGGCGAAGGATTCTTCACTCATCCCGGATGAGGCGAGGAGGGTCAATTCTTTGGTGAAGACCTGGTAGGGTGATAATGTGAGCAAGGCTGCAGGATCGGAAACCCCGAAAAGCAGAACCTTACCCCCCGGTCTGGTCCATTCCAGCGCCCGTTGGATGGCAACCGGTGATCCGGTCGCGTCAATGATCGTGGGTATTCCCTGGGGCGCCCACCGATTCAGGTCAGCCGTATCCAGCTGGGCAGGTCCCTGCCTGGGAACAACCCAGCCAGCCTGGGCGCCCAGCTCCAGGGCGGCATTCACTTTTGCCTGGTTCGGATCCACAATCGCAACGCTAACTTGAGCGGATGCCTGCAAAGTCATAACCATCAGCTTGCCCAGAACCCCGGCGCCAATCACCAGCACCGGCCCGGCAAGTTGATTTCCTCCAAGCCGGGCGATCGCCTGGAGGACACAGGCCAGCGGCTCCAACCAGATGCCTGTTTCTGGGGTGAGCGAATCCAGAGGGACCAGCTGGTCTGAGCGTACGAGTGCATATTCGGCGTACCCGCCATCGTGAGTATTGCCCAGGCACTCAAAATTCTGGCACAGCTGAGAAGCGCCGCTGCGGCACTGCGGGCACTGCCCACAAAAGCGCGCCGGTCGAACTCCGCACAACCTGCCGACCCAGGTCGGGTCGACACCTTCCCCGACGGTTTCAACGACACC
>JAJZSS010000232.1:0-1622 GCA_021849525.1 Chloroflexota bacterium | reverse complement strand
ACCTACCAACTCGTGTCCCAGGATGCGCGGTGGATGAACCGAAAAATGACCGGCGACAATATGGCGATCGGTAGCGCACATCCCGGCTAACACAACTCTCAGCAAAGCTTCCCCAGCCCCTGGCGCAGGGATAGATGTGTCAACCAGACGAACATCGCCATTTCCATAGAAAACAACCGAGCGCATCATAATTGTTAGTCAGTCTCCGTTAATGGCTTCTATAAATCGTAAAGCTTGACTGAGGCTATGGATTGAGGCCAAATATCCGTTGGCGACCGATATAGAGGGCCAGGCCCTTACCCCGGTACACCGTGCGTACGGATTCAATTATTTCAAAACTATCCGAATAGGTTATCCCGTGGACGACCAGAACCGGATCACCCTTCTCCAGGTTGAGCAGGCGAGCCTGCTCAGCGGTCGCAGAAATCGCTTCGAGCTCGGCTTCGGTCCAGGCAGGATGGATATCGTATTCTTCGCGTAAAACGGAGTACAGAGACTGGTCGTGAAGGTCAATATTTTCAAGGCCCGGGCACAGGCGGTGAGGGATCAGCGCCGACTGGATAGCGACCGGGCGGTCATCCGCCATCCTCACCCGCACCAGGTGTAATGCCAGTTCGTCGGATTCCAGCTTGAGGATCTTCTGGTCCTGTTCGGCGACGGTTTTCAGCTCCTGGACAAGGATATGCGAGCTGGGGTGAAAACCGCGCTGCCGCAGGTCTTCACTGAAACTGGTAAAACCGATCAGTCCATGCATTTTCGGTTCTGCGACAAATGTACCCCTACCCTGCTCGCGATATACCAGGCCTTTTTCCGCCAGCGCATCAATCGCCTGGCGAGCGGTGATCCGGCTGACATTCATCGATTCAGCCAGCTCACGCTCAGGTGGCAAACGGTCACCGGCTTTCAACTGACCCGAGGAAATTTGTTCTGCCAGCCGGGTATAAAGCTGAGAGTATAAAGGGACCGGACTTTGCTTATTTAACAGCCGCATACGAGAATCACCTGTGCAGGAAAAACCTGTGAACAAGATTGGCTATAATGTTATAACCAATTATAGCGATAGAAAATTGTTTGTCAATAGCACATTCCTCGTAAAGACATAGGGAATCTTTCAAGCAGGAGATTGATTACCCCTGCTGGTGAAGTCGTGTTAAGATTATTCCATACCCAAATCCATCCCAGTCTCATTGAAAGGCAGCGCCTGGCTATGACCTCATCCGAACATATCTCCTCGCGCACCTGGCTCGTCATGGCTGCCCTGGCAATTACCGGGCAAATTGCCTGGGCAGTCGAAAACTCCTGGTTTAATACATTTGTGTTCGACACCATCACCCCCGATCCCAGGCCCGTCGCCTGGATGGTCGCAGCCAGCGCCATCACAGCCACATGGATGCCGGGTTAATTCGGCATGCCCATGAGAGGTTGATTCGGGAGGGGAGTACGACGGAATAACCAGCCAATATCTCGATGTTTGCATGTTGGTTCCGGTGGATGTGACTGGCGTTCTTGGATTGATAGGATCTCCTCACTGGAAATATATTCCACTTGCTATTTTCATATAAATCGGGTAAAGTTAGGCGTATTTTTATTCATCTCAGCAAGCTTCCCTGCTAAGAATACTG